>NZ_JBEXUP010000001.1:183198-273278 GCF_040614375.1 Nonomuraea sp. NPDC005983 | reverse complement strand
GCCCCCCCCCCCGGCCTGGCGGGCGCCCCCCGCGGCCAGAGCCGCGGGCGCCGACCACGCCGCCACCTTTCTCAGGCGCAGGAGAGGCTGCCCGGCCACGGTGATGACGGCCGAGACGGTGAAGAGGATGCCGGCGTCCGCGGCCTCCAGGCCGCGCCGCGGCAGGGAGAGCGGGAGCGCGACCATGATCCCCATGTAGACAAGCGCGAACAGCGTGCCGCAGGCGAGCATGGCGATCAGCGCGGGGTCCCTCCAGGGCGAGGTCGAGGCGGACGCCGGGGCCTGCGCGCGCCGGGCTCCGGGTCGGTCCGCCGGCAGGACGACGCGCATGACGATCGCACACGCCAGGCATGTCAGCGCGTCGACGACGAACAGCCAGCGAAGGTCCCACCGCCCCACGCCGGCCGCGATCAGCCCGGCCCCCATGCCCGCCGCGGCCAGGGCGGCGTTGAGCAGGCTGTAGGCACGTGTCCGCGCGGAGGGGCCGACGGCGTCCGCGATCATCGCCTGGCTCGGCGGCTCGTACAGCTCGAAGGCCAGCCCGAGCAGGACCGCGAACACCGCGACCACGGCCAGCGACCCGGAGGCCGCGATGCCTAGCTGCGCGACGGCGCAGCCGGAGAGCCCGAGCACGATCGTGCGGCGCCGGCCCAGCCGGTCGGCGAGATGGCCGCCGAAGAGGCGTGAGGGGATCGTCGCGAGCCCGAACGCGGACGAGACGAGCCCGGCCGTGGTCGCGCTCACGCCGAACTCGGCGGTGATCAGGACGGTGAGGAACGACAGGGAGAACGCCCCGAGCCGGTTGACTGCCCGTGCCACGATGAGCAGCCGGACGCTGCGCGGCAGCGGCTCGGCGTGCGCGAGTACCTGCATCCACACCTCCTGTAACTGACAAAACCTCTAACGTCAGTCACACACCTTACATCGAACGCGGACTGAAGCCGTTCGCTGCGGAGCGTCCCGTCCGGGCCGGGGAGCAGGCCGTGGAACTCCGACATGTCATGACGGAACATCAGCCAGAGACGCGCCAGCGTGGCCTGGTCACCTTGCTGCGCGCACATGTGACCAAGGACACTTTTCGCCCTCCCCGGACGGGTTCCGAGGGCACTCTCAGCTGCCCGCAGCGGCCCCTCGGAGGCGGCCTGCCGAGCGCGGACCGCACGCCTGATGGGAGTGTGCCAATGGTGTCACGCGTACCCCTCCACGGCCCTCTCCGCCCTCACCAGAGGGACCAAAAAATGGCCTCTGACCAGCACTGATGCGGCGGTCACTCAATAAGATCAGAGACGCCGACCATCTCTTGGGGAGACCGCGTGAACCGAACCATCCGCACCATGGATGACGTCATGGACCTGCTCGATCGGCTGTTCGCATCAGACGCGGACCGATGGACGGGAAACGCGTCGCCCTGGTGGGACCACTTCTACGCCGACCGCTCAAAACCGGTCCCCTTCTTCGCGAGCAAGCCGGACGAGAGCCTCGTGTCCTACCTCGAGCGGGGGATGCTCGAACCGGGACGCGCTCTCGATCTGGGCTGCGGACCCGGCCGCAACGCCATCCACCTGGCCTCGCTCGGCTTCGAGGTCGACGCCGTCGACCTCTCCCCCACGGCTGTCGCCTGGGCCGAGGAGCGCGCCCGGGAGGCGGGCGCCGACGTCCGCTTCCACTGCGGCGACGCCTTCACCGCCGACCTCCAGCCCGGCCGGTACGACCTGGTCTACGACTCCGGCTGCCTGCACCACCTGCCGCCGCACCGCAGGGTGAGCTACCTGAACCTGCTGGACCGGCTGCTGGCCCCCGGCGGCCACCTCGCTCTGACCTGCTTCGCCGCCGGGGCCATGGGCTCCGAACTACGCGACGAGGAGTTCTACCGGGAAGGCCACCTGCAGGGCGGCCTGGCGTACACCTTCGACGAACTGCGCTGGATCTTCTCCGGCTACACGGAGGTCGAGCTGCACCAGATGGAGGAGCAGCCGCCCGACGCCCCCGTCTTCGGTGTCCCCTTCCTCCTGACTGCCCTGTTCCGCCGCCCGGAGCCACGCGACAGGCTCACCGTGGATCTCGACTGCTCGCAGAGCATCGGGGAAGCTCAGCCCTAAGTTCCTCGCTCAGGCAGTAGACCCCGTACCCGCTGACCGAACTGCTGCTGGAGCCGCTCACCCACACCTGAGCGTGCCACGGAGGACCTGGTACGCGCCGGGGTGCGGCGCGGCCACGCGCCGCACCCCCAGTGCCTGCCCCCAGCAGGCTAGGCGCGGCCCCCGTCGGTGATGGACACGATCGAAGCGGTCTGGAACTTCTTGTGGCCCTTCCCGTCGGACCCCACGACCGCCGTGTAGTTCTTGGTGGTCCAGCCAAGGCTGTACTTGATGTTCAGCTTGCGCTTGTTCCGGCACCGGTTGTGCCAGTACACCGTCACCGAGGTGTTGCCGTCCCCCCAGGACCAGGCGAAGCAGCCGTTGACACCACGGTGGACGTCCGCCGACGCCGGAGCTGCGCCAACGCCGACTCCGAGACTGGCGGCGGCGAAGGACGCGGCGGCAACGACAGCGACTCGGGTGCGCAGGCTCGGCCTACGAGAGCTGGTGGACATGCAAATCTCCCTCTCTGCAGTGGTCTGGGGCCACGAGTGCCCGGGCCACGGCGATGTGTTCGTCAGGGGGGCATCCGCCACGATGCCACCAGCAGGGCGGGCCACCCAGCGCTCTCCGTCCAAGGTTGGTCCGCTGGACGTTGGACAAATCAGCCCTGAGCGTCGACCTGGGGCGATCTGAACTGATCGTCGATCTGTGTCGTCGGATAGTTTGGAGGCGCTTGACAGCTGCAGAGGCGCCAACAGGGTTGCGGCGAACGGAGGAAGTGGGGCCAAGATGCAGGCTCAGGATCGTGCGAAGCGTCGGGGACGTCAGCCGGTACGGCCCGATCCGGAGTCGGGCGCGGTGGGGGCCTTCGCCGACCGGCTCCTGAGACTGAAAGAGGAAGCGGGCGATCCCTCGTACGCCGAGATGTCGTCCCGACTCGGCGCGGCGGCCTCGAAGTCGTCGCTGGCCAGCGCCGCCCAGGGGCGAAAGCTGCCGAGTTGGGAGACGACGTGGGAGTTCGTACGTGTCCTCGCGGTTAGCCGGCTGGGGCATGATCTCGAAGAGACCGAACGCGAGTGGCGAGAGCTCTGGGAACGTGCCAAGGCGGTCCCTGACAGCGCGAGCGATGACGCGGCGGCCATCACGTCCGGCGACCAGCCCGCACCGGCGCCGCCGGCCACCACAGCCGACCCTTCGCCCAAACCTGCGCGGTGGAACCGCGCCCTCGTAGGAGGCTTGGCCGCGGCCGCGATCCTCATGGTCGGATCGACGTCCTTCTATCTGACGACGAACACGGGCCAGGCTGATCCCCCAGCAGCGCCGACAGCGAGCACGCCAGCCAGGGACGACTCCGAATTCGTGGGCGACGTGACGTACCCGGACGGCTCGGAAGTGCGGCAGGGCCTGCCGTTCACGAAGGTGTGGAGGATTCGCAACACCGGGACGACGTCCTGGGAGGGCAGGCATCTGGCGCGCATCAACACCGGGCCATGCCGATCACCCAAGACGGTGGCGATACCGCCGACAGCGCCCGGCCGGACCGCGGACATCGCCGTGGAGGTGCAGGCTCCGAACAAGCCAGGGAAGTGCCGCATCTACTGGAAGATGACCGATGCGCAGGGCCAGGAACTGTTCCCGCACAAGCGCCCGGTGTTCCTGGACGTTCGAGTAGGCGCACCCTGACCTACGGGTTCATTTGCGAGGGCCACCTCAGCGTCCTGCCCGAGGCAGAGCAGTTGTCCGTCAGGACGGGAAGAGGCTGATCATGCTCCGTGAGGCCGCATCCAGCAACGCCCGTTGACCGGTCTCAGGCGCCGCCTGACACCGACCCCTGGAGGGCGGGTCATGACGCGTGGGGTCCCGCTCCTGCCCGCCATGGCCTGGTCGCTGACGCGACTGCGGGCAGGAGAGGAGGTACGACCGGCCGACGCGCTCCGCCGCGGCATCGCCGCCCCCGCCTCGGGCCTGATGCCGGCCGGGATCACCGTGGGCACCGAGATACGCCGCCGCAGGCCCCGGGGCTGCGGCGACGTACCACGATCAGCCGGTGTAGGCCGGGTTGATGACGACGGGCTGCTTCTGCGACGGGCTGACCGTGGGGCGGTGGTCGGCCGGTACCGGGGAGGGCGAGGGGCCGGGCCGCTTGGGGTCGGCCAGGGCTGATCCCGAGAGGGCCGCGAGGCCCGCGGTCAGGGCCAGGGCGGCGGTGATGCCGATGAGGGTGGCTTTGGTCTTCATATGGGGTCCCCTGTTCATTTCGAGGTGGGCTTCAGCCCTTGACGACGACCGGGGTTCCGATCGCCAGGTTCTTCGCCATCCAGGTGATGTCGGCGTTGCTGATGCGAACGCAGCCGTGGCTGGCACGCGTGCCGATGGCGGAAGGCTTGTTCGTCCCGTGGATCGCCAGCTGGCCGGGGCCGCCGGCGAAGCTCTTCAGTACCGGCGAGAAGCCGCTCAACCCGAAGGCGTAGGCGCCGTAGGCTCCGGCCGCGTCGGCGGGTTTCACCAGTTCGGTGAAGAAGAAGCGGCCTGGAGGCGTGGGCGTCCCTGCTTCGCCCGTCGCGACCTTTCCGGTCCTGACGGGCCGGTCGCCGTCGTAGACCGTGAACCTGAACGCCCCGCGATCGATCTCCACCCGGTGGGAGGTCTCCGCGAGCACCACGTCGGCGGTCTTGATCCAGCCCTTGCTGCCGTTCGGGCGGATCGGCAGCAGCACCTGCAACCACTCGCCCTCGTCACGTTCCACCAGGAAGACGCGGGTCGCGCCGTAGCCGTTGGGGCTCGTGATCGTCCTCTGCGACTGCCCCTCCTTGCTCCGGTAGACGGTGATCCGGGATCCCTTGACGGTCGCGATCTTCGATGTGGCGCTGCTCGCGGGCTCGGATCGCGCACCACTGCTGGCAGGCTCATCCCGTACGGCACTGCGCGCGCTCCCCGCACACCCCGTCAGCAGGAAAGCGACGGAGACCGCAGCAGCCGTACGAAGCAGGTTGGTTCTCACCCGCCGCAGCCTGGCGACAGAATGTGTGAAACCTGTTAGCTCGTCATGCAGATCCCTTATGCACCCATGACGTGGACATAGCCTCAGGCCATGTGCGCGTACGTGCTGGTCGCCGAGGACGACCCCAAGCAGGCCGAGCTGCTCAGGCGGTATCTGGAGCGGGAGGGCCACGAGGTCCTCGTCGTGCACGACGGGCGTTCCGCGATCGACGAGGCGCGGCGGGTGGATCCCGACCTCGTGGTGCTCGACGTGATGATGCCGAAGGTCGACGGGCTGGACGTCTGCCGCGTGCTGCGCGCCGAGTCCGATCTGCCGATCCTCATGCTGACCGCCAGGTCCACCGAGGATGACCTGCTGCTGGGGCTCGACCTCGGCGCTGACGACTATGTGGCCAAGCCGTACAGTCCGCGCGAGCTGATGGCCCGCGTGCGGACGCTGCTGCGCCGTACCGGCAAGTCCCAGGACGCCGACCGGCAGCTGTTCCAGGCGGGCGATCTCGTCGTGGACCCGGTCAGGCACACCGTCACCGCGGCGGACAGGCTGGTGGAGTGCACACTGGCGGAGTTCCGGATCATCGAGACGCTGGCCGCAGAGCCGGAGCGGGTGTTCACCAGGAAGCAGTTGCTGGAGCGCATCCACGGCTTCGACCGGTTCATCACAGAACGCACGGTCGACGTGCACGTGATGAACCTGCGCAAGAAGATCGAGCCCGATCCGCGCCGCCCGGTCCGGCTGCTGACCGTGTACGGCGTCGGCTACAAACTGACCCACGCATGAGGTCGCTGTTCGTCAGGTTGCTCACGAGTTCGGCCGTCGTGGCGGTCTGCTCGATCACGGCGACGGCGTGGCTGGCTGCCAGCAGCACCTCCGGCGCCATCCAGCGCGAGCAGGGTCAGACGCTGGCCAGCGACGCCCAGATCAACAACAGCCTGCTCGGCTACGCCTCCCGCCATCCGAACTGGTCGGGCGTCGCCGCCACCGTGCGCGATCTCGCCGCCCGGAACAGCCGCCGCATCGCGCTGACCACCGAGAATGGCACCCTCATCGCGGACTCGGCGGTCGCAGGGACCCAACTGCCCGCCAGGGTGTCGGCCGTGGTCGACCCGCTGGCCGTGGACGTGTCCCTGGTGCCGGGGGCGGCCAGGGACCGGATTGATCCGCGCGCGGTGGGTCCATTCCTGCTGTCCGGCCGCGATCGCGCGCGGCTGACGAAGGCCGCCAACACCTACGCCGCCTGCGCCGGTCGTACCGGGCAGTCCGTACAGGTGACCGTCTCGAACACCGGCCGGCCTGTCGTGACGACGACCAACAGGGAGGCGAGCAAGGAGGCGAGCCAGGAGCCGCGCCCGGTGCCCGTGGTGATAGGCCCCTGCGACGCCACCAGCTTCAGCACGCCGACGCGCACCGAGAAGGCCGCGCTGAAACAGCTCAACCTCCTGGTCAGCAGGTGCCTCAAGGGCAAGAGCGCGGAGAAGGGTTCGGTCGGCCTCGACTTCACCTGGGTGTCCAAGGAGAAGCAGCCTGCCGGCGCCGAGCCCGATCAGACGATCTCGTCCTGCATCGTCAGCGCCCGCAAGGAACAGCTCGACTCCTATGTCGCCCCGGCGGCTTATCTGTACATCGGTTCCCCCACCGAGGGGACCGCCCAGCGCATCCCGCTGCCCTCGATCGCAGGTGCCGCTCTGCTTGTGCTCGTGCTGACCGTGGGCGTGAGCGTCATGGCGGCCAGGCACCTGGTCAAGCCCGTCAACGCGCTCACGCACGCCACTCGACGGATGCGGGACGGGGACGGCTCCGCCCGCGTCGCGGTCAGGACCACCCGCGAAATCAGCGAGCTCGCCACGGCGTTCAACGAGATGTCGGAGCACCTCCAGCGCATGGAGGAGCAGCGCAAGGCCATGGTCAGCGACGTCTCCCACGAGCTGCGCACACCGCTGAGCAACCTCAGGGGCTGGCTGGAGGCCGCCCAGGACGGCGTCGCCGAGTTGGACCCCGCGCTGATCGCCTCGCTGGTCGAGGAGATCCTGCTGCTGCAGCACATCGTCGACGACCTTCAGGAGCTCGCCCTCGCCGACGCGGGCAAGCTCCGTCTGCACGTCGAACCCGTCGACCTCGGCGACCTTCTCGACCAGGTGACCACCGCTCACCGAGGCCGGGCCGAAGCCGCAGGGCTCACGCTGACCACCGCGATCATCGATGACCCCTCGCTGACCGCGGATCCAGTACGGCTCCGCCAGGCCATCGGCAACCTGGTCACCAACTCCCTGCGCTACACGCCACGCGGCGGGCACATCACGCTGGGCGCCCGTCAGGAGGGCAACCAGGTCGTCATCGAGGTGACCGACACGGGGATCGGGATCCGCGCCGAGGACCTCCCTCACGTCTTCGACCGGTTCTGGCGGGCCGAGAAGTCCCGCAACCGGCGGACCGGCGGCAGCGGGCTCGGGCTCGCCATCGTGCGCAACCTGGCCGAGGCGCACGGCGGCACAGCCACGGTCACCAGCGTGCCAGGTGTCCGCACGACGTTCACTCTGCGTCTTCCGTCGTAGCGGGGCGCAAGATGATCGAGGGCCGGGGTCGGGATGTCGCCGTGGCTCTACGCTTCGCCGGACGTCAAGCCGACCGGGCAGGCGACCCCCGTGCCGCCGAACAGATCGAGGGTTCGAAGACCTCCCCCATGCAGCGGACCTCTACCGGCGCGGATCGCGTCCTTCCAAGGACTGCGAGTTGGTCGGCAAGCCGCTCAACCTCAAGGATGACGGTCGGCGGGAGCCCAGCAATGACATGCTCGGCGTCGGGGTTGTACTCCCAGGTCCAGGCGTCACTCGCCGACGGCCTCTCGGCGCGCGGATGTCGTGATCTCGGTGATTTCGGCCAAGGCCGCACCCAGCTTGACTCTGTCGGTGGCCGCAGCGACTTCTGCCTCCAACGCCTGCAGGCGGGCCGCTCGGGCAGGATGGCGCTGAATCGCTACAAACTCGCCCCATTGCTGCAAGAAGTTCTGCAGAGGCGCGACGGTGCTCTGCCGCGCCGCCTGCTCTGTCGCCTGGTCGAGATGCTCAACAAACTGGCCGAGGTAGGCCGGAGCGATCTGAGCAACTGCCGCCCGGAGAGCAGCGGTGGTCCGTGGCGGGCGAGGATCAGTGCCTCGCCGTCCTGATGCGGGGGGACATCGTTGACCTCCAAGCTGTACGCCTCCACGCTACCGACTCCACTACACCCTTTCCCTCCTAGAATCGCAGGTCGAAGGCCCGATGTAGGTGGCCGAAGCCCTTGAGTTGCTGAGGGCAGATGCCCGGATCGCGTAAACGTCAGGATAGACCTCCGCCGGATGACGGGTCCGGCCTTCCGGTTCGACTCAGGCGTCAAGACCGTGCCGCCGGACGATCGGCACACAGCGCCATTCCTTCGGCCGGGTCGACCAAGCACAAGAAGACGGAAGACGAGAGTTCGGCGAGACCGAGAGCGGAGGTATAAGTATCGATCTTGCTAACGCTGTTGCTAACAACGTCCCCGGACCTCGGTGTACGCCCCTGGAAGATGACCGGACGTCAGGCCCACCGGACAGGCAACGCCTGTGCCACCGATCCCGCAGTACCCATTGGGAACTTTGTGAAGATACTGCTGACGGTAGCGCTTCGCTCCAGGCAATAGATGTGCAACCTAATGGACCTTCGATCGGTACTCAGCCCACAAGTCGACGGCCTCTTGGAGATCAAGAGCAGCAACGTCCTCGCGGGCCATCCCGACTGTGTAGATCAACCGATCTGCGAGCCAATCCGGAACCGGTTCTCTAGGGGGTGCCTTCTCCACCCGAATGTGATCGGCCAGCGCGCCAAGGCGCTCGATCACCTGGCCGAGCTGGACGATCTCGGGACGGCTAGCACCCGCCTCGCGAACCCTCGCTGTCGCCTCCGCGTACACTTCCGCGTCGGCCCGCTCGCCCACAGCCCACACCTCGCAGATCTCCACCGACTTGTCCTCGGTGATGCAGTAGACGACACGCCAAGTGTTGCGACCGACCACCAGCTTCCGGAATCCGGTCAGTTCCCCGCCGAGCGGGTAACCAGCCTCAGGGTTGTCCAGTAGGAGAAGAATCTTCTTGAGCACCTTGGGCACCGCGTCTGGGCCGATGCGTCGGAGGTCATCGACCGCTGGCGCCGTGAAGACGACGTCGGACACGTTTACTCGTCGTCCGGGATGGCGGCCAGCGATTCGCGAGTATGCCCGAAAGCGGCCAGCACCTCATCGAGCGAGACACGCTCACCCGTGTCCGTGACCGACCGGGCAAGCACAAGCGCCAGATCACGCAGATCAGCCGCCGCTTCCTCCAACTCATTGAGCCGGCGAATGCTTACCACGGCCGCCACCGGCTGATGTCGACGGGTGACCACCAGATCGGCCCCCTGCTCCGCATCAGCCACCAGGCGGGCAACCCCCCGCTGGGCCGCCTCTGTGACGCTCAGCTCAGTCGCGTCGTGCAGAACAGTCATACATAAACTGTACATCTTTCTGCACAGAACCGCGATCCTCGGAGCGGTGAGCCGTCTTTCAGCTCGGGCACGCTCATGCTGCCCGGTTTACTACTCCGAGTAGCAGACGTGGGACGTCTCGACCAGGTGGCCCATCCGAGCCAAGTCCTCAGCGGCGAGGTCGATCAGTGTCAGACCCGACCCGAAGGACTGAAGGAACGCCGCCTCCGCCTTGCTGCCCTGTCTCCTCTCGACAAGCTGACACACCTCGGTGACCACGGTGGGCGGGACGAGCAGCGGACCAGGATGGGTCCGCAAGAGTCTCACGCAGACCATGATGGTTGTCGCGGCCGTTAACCGCAGCGACCAACGACCCGGAGTCAAGGACGATCACAGGGAGTGATTGTCCTCCGACCGGAGGATTTCCTCGGCACGTTCCGCGAAGTCCGGCTCCGCCTCCAACATCCCGATGAACGGCAGCTCACGAACCGCTTCCGGCTCCTCGAGCTGGTCACGGACCAGACGGAGCAGAGGGGCGACTTTCTCCTCTGGTAGCCGGTCCACCAAGTGATGGAGTTCCTCGCGCATCACGCTCATACACCGAGGCTAGAAGACACGTATTCCAAGCGCAGTTCCCATGCGCAAGCACGCGGGCGGTCAGGCCTCTGCCTGAGCTCCTCACGCCTCACCGGATGTCAGTCCCGCAGGGCACGCGACGGCGCCCGAGGCAGAAGCAGATCACGGTGTCCAGGCCGGATCCCGACCGATGACGCCGAGCAGGCGGTCGAACGGCGGGGCATCGTCCAGCACCGTCACTGCCGGCCCGAACACGCCGCGCTGCCTGCCCGTCTCCACCATCTGCTCAGTGAAGTGCAGCGCCCGCGAGACGGCCTCAGGGTCCGGCTCGTACTCCTCACCGGTGGCTCTGGCCAGGTCCCAGCCGTGCACGATCATGTCGACGAGGTACATGTGGGCCAGCGCGGTCATCGGCAGGCCCATGGCGGGGCTGGTCCCCTCCCATGCCTCGGGCCGCGACCAGGCGGCCAGCGTGCGCTTTGCTCGCTCGGGAAAGTCGCCCCTGTAAGGCCCCTGCACGACGCTCGGCCCCGTGCGCCCCAGCGACTCGAACATCTCCGCCACCCACTCGAGGTGGTTGATCAAGTCCTTGACGTCGAACTTCTCGCATGGCGTCGAGAACCCGAACTGCTCTTGCCGCACCGCCCGCACCAATCCCACGGTCTGTTCGGTAGCGCGCGTCATCATTGGCACCATGTCTTCCACGGCAGCCAGCGTGCCTCGTCCGCCCGAGGCACGGCTTGTAGAAACGCGACAGCGTGGCTGGGTCAACCCGTACGCAGGGCTCAACGCCTTCGATTTCGTCCGGCAGGCGCCATCGCCCGAGATCGCGGCGTACGTGGATCACTTCTGGGTCGTCACATGGGCCGACCTCGCCGAGCCGTACGAACAGCGCATCGTCTCGCACCCCACCGTGAACATGGCGATCGCCCAGGACTTCCATCGGATCGCGGGAGTGATCAAGGGCGGGTTCTCCTACACGATGCGGGGCAGCGGCCGCGTGCTCGGCACGCGCTTCCGCCCCGGCGGCTTCCGGCCGTTCCTCAACGGTCCGGTGTCCCTCCTGACCGGCCGCTTCCTGGAGATCAGCGAGATGTACGCCGCAGCGGGCGCGACCATGGTCGAGCACGTCCTGGCTGAGCCCGACGCCCGGGCCGCTGTCGCGCTCATCGAGACGTTCCTGCTGAGTCTGGGGCCGGATCGGGATCCGCTGGTGGACGAAGTCGCGGCACTGGTGGCGATGGTGGAGGGCGACGTCTCCGTGACCAGGGTCGACGAGCTGGCCGCCAGATCGGGGCGGTCGGTGCGCACGCTGCAGCGCCTGTTCCGGGACTACGTCGGTATCGGCCCTAAGTGGGTGATCCGGCGCTTCCGGCTGCACGAGGCCGCGGAGCGGGTCTACCAGGGCCTCGACCTCGCCACACTGGCCGCCGAGCTCGGCTACACCGACCAGGCCCACCTGACCCGCGACTTCACCGCCGCGGTCGGCATGCCACCCGCGGCCTACGCCCGGTTCAGCAGCCAGGTCTGATCCCGACGAGGGAATGTACTGGTGGCGCACAGGCTGGAACCCGCACAGGCAGCGGGCGATCTACGCATGGCACACCGCCGGAGAAACGGACCAGCCGCAAGGCTGAAACCGCGCTTCGGTCCGACCCCACAGCTTGACCTTCCGCTTTCAGGGGGAGCAATCCACCCTGCCCCCCGTCCATCCCGAGGCAGTGGTGCTGTTCAGATGTCGACGCGCGCTCATGGTGGCCGACGTTGTCGTCAGCGTTGTCAAGTGCTCTCGATCGGATCGGAGGCCTGCCCGCCATTCTCCTCGTGCGAGGCCTCGTGTTGTGAGACCGGCACCACGATCTGTTCGGTGTCCTTGTTACGAGTCACCCAGAGATAGACCAGCGCGGCGATGAACAGCACAATCGAGGTCCACTGGTTGATCCGCAGCCCCAGGAGCGTCACCGCGTGGTCCACCCCGCCGACCGGGTCGATCCGCAGCCCCTCGATCCAGAACCGCCCGAATGTGTAGCCGGCGACGTAGAGGGCGAACAGGCGGCCGTGGCGCAGCGTAAACCGCCTGCCGGCCAGGATCAGTCCGAACCCGAGGGCCGCGTCCCACAGCGACTCATAGAGGAACGTCGGGTGGTAGAGCACGCCTGGTTCGCCGCCATGGGTCTGGTCGATCTCCAGGCCCCAGGGCAACGTGGTTGGACTGCCGTACAGCTCCTGGTTGAACCAGTTGCCCCAGCGGGCGATCGCCTGCCCGAACGCGATGCCGGGCGCGACCGTGTCGGCCATGGCGCCCAGAGACAGCCCCCGGCGGCGGCAGGCCAGCCACACGCCCACGCCTCCCAGGGCGACCGCGCCCCAGATGCTGAGCCCGCCTTCCCAGATGAAGAGCGCCTGGTAGGGCTCCTTGATCGCACGCGGGCCGAAGTAGGTCTGCCAGTCGGTGATGACGTGGTAGAGGCGAGCGCCGATCAGGCCGAAGATCACTGCGGGGACGGCGATGTCGCTGATCGCGCCCTTCTCGCCGCCGCGGGCGCGCCCGCGGCGCTCGCTCAGCCAGACGCCGAAGCCGATCGCAAGGATGAAGCACAATGCATAGGCCCGGATCGGGATGATTCCGATATACCAGACCCCTTCGGAAGGGCTGGGAATCGAGGCAAGGGGCATGCCAGTGAGGCTAGTCAACGTGAGGCCACTTGGCCGCCTTCGCGACCTGATCGCAAACCTTCTGCGACGTGACGCGGCGTAGACGAACCGGTGCAACGTTCGACGGCGGCCTTGGTACGGTCCTCGGCCATGCTGGGCTTGCTACCAGAAACGCCGTCCCGATGCCAGCGATGGCCATCGCCTCGCGCCTGAGGCCCGCACCGCAGGCGCGTCGCGAGAACCATCTCCCTCACGCGTGATCGCGGCCTCCGTTGTCGCCGAAAGCGGCTCTGGCCCTTGATCGACCACGGACAGGCCGGGCGATCAAATGCCAGGATCTAGCTGTATCCGCAGGTCTACGCCTCGCCGGACGTCAGACCAACCGGGCAGGCCACGCCGGTCCCACCGAGGCCGCAGTACCCGTTCTTGTTGCGGTGGAGGTACTGCTGGTGATACTCCTCAGCAAAGTAGAACGGGCCCGCGGGGGCGAGTTCGGTCGTGATAGGCCCGTAGCCCGCCGCCGTCAGGACGCGCTGGTACGCGTCGCGTGACGCCTCCGCCGCCTTCTGCTGCTCCGGCGAGTGGTAGTAGATGGCCGAGCGGTACTGGGTGCCCACGTCGTTGCCCTGGCGCATGCCCTGGGTGGGGTCGTGGGCCTCCCAGAAGATCCTGAGAAGCTCTTCGTAGGAGATCTTGGCGGGGTCGAAGACGACGCGGACGGCCTCCGCGTGGCCCGTCTGGGTGGTGCAGACCTCTTCGTAGGTCGGGTTGGGCGTGTAGCCGCCCTGGTAGCCGACCGCGGTCGTGACGACGCCCGGCGTCTGCCAGAACTTGCGCTCGGCGCCCCAGAAGCACCCGAGAGCGAAGTCCGCGATCTCCAGCCCCTCCGGGTACGGCGGGGCGAGCGGCGCGTCGAGGACCGCGTGCCTGGACGGGACGGGGATCGCCGACGAGCGCCCCGGCAGGGCCTCCTCGGGACGGACCATCGATGTCTTGTTGCCGCCGAACAGCCAACCCATCGTGCCACCTCCACAGCTGCTGTCTACGATACAGACGCTGCAACGCTTAAGAGCTGCTACATCATCCCAGATAGCAATACACATTTGTGTTTAAAGGTGGTAATGCCCGAAAATAGGGGACATGCCTGACACTCGACGTGGTGTGCTCTTCGGGATTGCTGCCTACTCGATGTGGGGGTTGTTCCCCCTGTACTGGCCGCTGCTCAAACCGGCGGGAGCCGTGGAGATCCTGGCCCATCGGATGGTCTGGTCCCTGGTGGCCGTCGTGGCGGTGCTCGCCGTGCGCAGGCACTGGGCGTGGTTCCGGGGGCTGCTCGCGCAGCCCAGAAAGCTGGGCCTGCTGGCGCTCGCCGCGTTGATCATCACGGTCAACTGGGGCGTCTACATCTACGCCGTCAACAGCAACCACGTCGTCGAGGGCGCGCTCGGGTACTTCATCAACCCGCTGGTCAGCGTGCTGTTCGGGGTGGTGCTGCTGCGGGAGCGGCTGCGTCCGCTGCAGTGGACGGCCGTCGGGTTCGGGACGCTGTCCGTGCTCGTGCTGGCCTTCGACTACGGTCGCCTGCCCTGGATCGCGCTCGTCCTGGCCCTGAGCTTCGCCCTGTACGGGCTGGTCAAGAAGAAGGCCAACGTGGGCGCGGCCGAGAGCCTCACGGTCGAGACGCTGGTGCTGCTCGGCCCGGCGCTGGCGTACCTGGTCTACGTGGAGAAGGCGGGGCAGGCGACGTTCGGGCACCAGGGGGCGGGCCACGCGCTGCTCCTGGCAGGGGCGGGGGTGATCACGGCGGTGCCCCTGCTCTTCTTCACGGCCTCCGCGATCAGGGTGCCGCTGAGCACGATCGGGCTGCTCCAGTACATCGCGCCGATGCTGCAGTTCCTCTGCGGTGTGCTGGTCGCCAAGGAGACGATGCCGTCGAGCCGGTGGATCGGGTTCTCGATCGTCTGGCTGGCGTTGGCGATCTTCACCTACGACAGCATCCGGACGGCCCGCTTGGCTCGCGTCCGGAAATCAGCCCGAACGCTCGACCACGTAGTCACATAGCGCCGAAAAAGCGGCCTTGGCCGGGATGTCGGGGAGGCCGGAGATGTCGAGACGGGCCCGGTCCACCCACGCCTTCAGCTCGGCCCGCGCCTGCTCCATCGCCGGATGCGCCCGCAGCAGGGTCAGCGCCTCCTCGACGTCCTCCTCCGCGACCGGCCCCGACAGCAGCTCCGACAGCCGCGACGGCGTGTCGGAGGCGAGCATGTAGAGCACCGGCAGCGTGCGGATGCCCTCTCGCAGGTCGGTTCCGGGAGTCTTGCCCGACTCGGTGGAGGTCGAGGCGACGTCCAGCAGGTCGTCGCCGAGCTGCCAGGCCACGCCGATCGCCTCGCAGGCCCGGCTCAGCCGCTCCTCGACGTCGGCGGGGGCCCCGGACAGCAGCGCTCCGAACCGCCCGGACGCGGCGATCAGCGAACCGGTCTTGTCGGCCAGCACGTCGATGTAGTGCGCAACAGCGTCCTCACCGGCGCGCGGGCCGATGGTCTCGCGGATCTGCCCCTGCACGAGGCGGGAGAATGTCTGCGCCTGGATGCGGATCAGCTCGGGGCCGAGGTCCGCGAGGAGGTCCGACGCCTGGGCGAACAGATAGTCGCCGGTGAGGATGGCCACGGTGTTGTCCCACCGGGCGTTGGCCGACGGGGAGCCCCGCCGGACCGGGGCCTCGTCCATGACGTCGTCGTGGTAGAGCGACCCGAGGTGGGTCAGCTCGATCACCACGGCGCCGGGCACCACGCCCGGCGCCGACGGGTCGCCGAACTGGGCGGCCAGCAGGACCATCAGCGTGCGGAAGCGCTTGCCCCCCGCCTCGATGAGGTGCTTGGACGCCTCCGTGACGAAGGCGTCCTCGCTCTCGACCGATGAGCGCAGCAGCTTCTCGACCGCCGCCAGTCCGGTGGCCACGTCCTGCGCCAACCGCTCGTCCTCGATGGGAAGGTCAACAACGGGAGGCGCGGACATACAGATCCCCTATCTGATGAACAGGCCGTTGGCGGCCGTGTGGGCGAGGTTGAGCACGGGCTCAGGGTAGAGCCCGACCCCTACCGTAACCAGCAGCGAAACGGCGATGACGGCCACGGTCCCCATTGTGGGCACCGCGATCGACGGGCCGTCTGCGGCGGGCTCGCTGAAGAACATCAGCACGATCACGCGGACGTAGAAGAACGCCGCCACCGCCGAGGCGACGACACCCAGCACGACCAACCCGGTCATCCAACCGCCCAGCGAGTCGCCGGTCTCGGTGCCGCTCGCGAGCGCGGCGGCGAACACGGCGTACTTGCCGAAGAAGCCGCTGGTCAGCGGGATACCGGCGAACGCGAGCAGGAAGAAGGCGAACACGCCCGCCAGCACCGGCGAACGCTTGCCCAGCCCCGCCCAGCGCGACAGGTGCCCTGCCTCGCCCCCCGGGTCACGGATCAGCGTGACGACGGCGAACGCGCCGACCGTGGCGATGCTGTAGACCAGCAGGTAGAACAGGATCGCCTGGAGCGAGACCACGTTGCCGGTGCTCTTGTCGAACGTCGCCATGACGCCGATCAGCAGGAAGCCCGCGTGCGCGATCGACGAGTAGGCCAGCATCCGCTTGATGTCGGTCTGCGTGATCGCCAGCACCGCGCCGACCACCATGGTGAGCGCCGCGACGCCCCACATGACCGGACGCCAGTTCCAGTCGAGGTTGCCCAGCGCGACCCAGAACACCCGCAGCAGCGCCCCCACGGCCGCGACCAGCGTGCCGGACGCCATGAGCGCGGTGATGGGCGTCGGAGCGCCCTGGTAGACGTCCGGCTTCCACGCCTGGAACGGCGCCGCGCCGATCTTGAACAGCAGGCCGACGCCGAGCAGCGAGAACCCGAGCAGCAGCAGCGGGTCGAGCATGGCGCCGGTGGCCATGGCCTGGCTGATCCCCGTCAGGCTGACGGTGCCGGCGTAGCCGTAGATCATGGCGGTGCCGTACAGGAAGAACGCCGAGGAGAAGGCGCCGAGCAGGAAGTACTTCATCGACGCCTCCTGCGACAGCAGGCGGCGACGCCGGGCCAGGCCGCACAGCAGGTACAGCGGCAGCGACATGACTTCCAGGCCGACGAACATCGTCAGCAGGTCATGCGAAGCGGGGAAGAGCAGCATGCCGCCGACGGCGAACAGCACCAGCGGGTACACCTCGGTGTGCGCGCCACCGGCGGTCTCGGCCTCCTCCTCGTCGGCGCTGCCGGGCACCGCGGCGGCCGAGGCGACGAAGTGGCCCTCGTCGTTGATCAGCAGCACGCAGACGAACGACAGGACGAGGATCACGCCCCAGATGAACAGCGCGGGCCCGTCGACGGCGACAGCGCCCATGGCGACCGGCGCGGTGGCCACATCGCCCTTGACGACCTGCAGGAGGACCAGCGCGAACGCGCCGGCCAGGCTCAGCAGCGTGATGGGCACGTGGATCGACTTGCGCAGGTAGCGCGGCGCGAACGCCTCCACGAGCACGCCGATGACCGCCGCGCCGAAGACCAGCAGCATCGGCGCCAGGGTGCCGTACTCGATCGTCGGCGCCTGGATCTCGTTCACTGTCCGGGCCCCTTCTCAGCGATGGCCGTGTCCACCTTCACGCTGGTCAGCGTGTGGGTCACGGCGGGGTTGATGACGTCGAGCAGCGGCTTGGGGAAGATCCCGAAGCCGATGATCAGCGCGACGAGCGGCGCGAGCACGAACACCTCGCGCACGTTCAGGTCCTTGAACGCCTTGACGGGCTCGGCGGTCGGCCCGTTCATGACCCGCTGCACCATCCACAGGATGTAGACGGCGGCGAGGATCACGGCCACCGCGGAGATGATCGAGGCGACCGACAGCGCGCCCGCGCCGAAGGCGGTGCTCGAGTAGGCGCCGATCATGACCATGAACTCGCTGACGAAGGACGACAGACCGGGCAGCGACAGCCCCGCCAGACCGGCGACCAGGAAGAAGCCCGCGAGCAGCGGGGCGGCCTTCTGGACGCCTCCGTAGTCGGCGATGTGCGGCGACCCGCGCCTGGCGATCAGGAACCCGGCCGCGAGGAACAGCGCGCCGGTGGCGAAGCCGTGGTTGACCATGTACAGCGTCGCGCCGGCCTGGGAGACCTGCGACATCGCGAACACGCCCAGCACGATGAAGCCGAAGTGGGAGATCGACGTGTACGCGATGAGCCGCTTCATGTCGCTCTGCCCGATCGCCACGATCGCGCCGTAGATGATGCTGATGACCGCGAGCACCACGATCGGCGTCGTGAACGCCTTGGCGGCGTCGGGGAACAACTCCAGGCAGAAGCGGAGCATCCCGAAGGTGCCGACCTTGTCGAGGACGCCGACGAGCAGGACGGCGGCGCCCGCCGGGGCCTGCGCGGCGGCGTCGGGCAGCCAGGTGTGCACCGGCCAGAGCGGCGCCTTGATCGCGAAGGCGATGAAGAAGCCGGCGAACAGCCACTTCTGCGTGGTCGGGTCCTGGATGGCCCCGATCAGCTCGGGGAACATGAACGTGTGCTTGCCGGCGATCGCGTACAGGCCGATGACCGCGACCAGCATGAGCAGGCCGCCGAACAGCGAGTACAGCAGGAACTTGACGGCCGCGTAGGACCGCTGCGCGCCACCGTACGACCCGATCATGAAGTACATCGGGATCAGCATGGCTTCGAAGAAGACGTAGAACAGGAAGACGTCGGTCGCCGCGAAGACGCCGATCATCATCGCTTCCAGGACGAGCAGCAGCGAGAAGTACGTCTTGACCGACCGCTTGGGCGTGACGAGCGTGCCGTCGGCGGTCTTGACGCCGTCGGCGTCGTGCCAGGACGCGAGCACCACGATGGGCACCAGCACCGCCGACAGCGCGATCAGCACGACCGCGATGCCGTCGACCCCGACGCCGAACTTCACGCCGAAGCTCGGGATCCAGTCGTACTCGGCCGCGAACCTGAACCTGTCGGGGCTCTTGTCCTGGGCGAACAGCACGGCCATGACGATCGTCAGCACCATCACGACCAGCGAGACCACCAGCGTGACCTGCTTGGCGAGGTTGTCACTGCCCTTGGGAAGCAGCGCCACCACGATGGCGCCCAGGACGGGCACCGCCATGAGTATCGGGAGCCAGAGTGACGACATCAGATGTTCCCAACGAGGAGCAGGGCGCCTGTCAGCAGGGCGGCGCCGATCAGGATGGACAGCGCGTACGTTCTGGCGAAGCCCGTCTGGAGCCGCCGCAGCCGCCCTGAGCTCCCACCGATGCCGGCGGCCAGGCCGTTGACCAGGCCGTCGACGCCCCGGTTGTCGAAGAACACCGCCAGTCGCGTCAGCCACTGGCCGGGACGCATGAGCAGCGACTCGTTGAGCGCGTCGCCGTACAGGTCACGGCGGGCGAACGTGGTGAGGAACGAACCGCGGGGAGCCACGACCGGCACCTCGGCCCTGCCGTACCGCATCCAGGCGAACGCGGCGCCGACCGCGACCAGTGCCAGCGTGGCGAGGCCGGGGGTGCTGAGGAAGTCGAACGTCGGCAGGGGGCCCTCGGGCATCCCGACTGCCGGGCCGAGGAACTTCATCAGCGTGTTGCTCAGGATGAGGTAACCGCCCAGGAAGACCGAGCCGATCGACAGGATGATCAGCGGCCAGGTCATCACGGCCGGCGACTCGTGCGGGTGCGCCTCGGAGTCCCAGCGCTTCTCGCCGAAGAAGGTCATGAAGACCATCCGCGACATGTAGAAGCCGGTGATGCCGGCGCCGAGCACGGCCAGCCAGCCCAGCACGGGCTGGTGGTGGACGGCCGTCTCGATGATGCCGTCCTTGGTGAAGTAGCCGGACAGCAGCGGGAAGCCGATGATCGCCAGGTAACCGATGAAGAACGTGGCGAACGTGACGGGCATCGCCTTGCGCAGCCCGCCGTACTTGCGCATGTTCACCTCGTCGTTCATGCCGTGCATGACCGATCCGGCGCCGAGGAACATGTCGGCCTTGAAGAAGCCGTGCGTGATCAGGTGGCCGATCGCGAAGGCGTAGCCCGCCGGGCCGAGGCCCGCGCCGAGCATCATGTAGCCGATCTGCGACATCGTCGAGCCGGCGAGGCCCTTCTTGATGTCGTCCTTGGCGCAACCGATGATGGCACCGGCGAGCAGCGTGGCGGCGCCGACGATGGCGACGGCCAGCGCCTGCGCCGACCCCTCGGGGAAGAAGAACGCGCCCGAGCGGACCACCAGGTAGACGCCCGCGGTGACCATGGTCGCGGCGTGGATGAGGGCCGAGACCGGGGTCGGGCCCTCCATCGCGTCGAGCAGCCAGGACTGCAGCGGGAGCTGGGCGGACTTGCCACACGCGCCGAGGAGCAGCAGCAGGCCGATCGCGGTCAGCGTGCCGTTGGAGGCGGTGCCGACCTTGGCGCCGAGGTCGCCGAAGGCGAGGGTGCCGAACGAGGTCCAGATGATGAACATGGCGACGAGCAGCCCGAAGTCGCCGACGCGGTTGACGATGAACGCCTTCTTCGCGGCGACCGCGGCCGACGGCTTGAACTGCCAGAACCCGATGAGCAGGTAGGACGCCAGACCGACGCCCTCCCAGCCGATGAACAGGCCCACGTAGTTGTCGGCCAGCACCAGCAGGAGCATCGCGGCGACGAACAGGTTCAGGTAGGAGAAGAACCTGCGCCGCTCGGGGTCGTGCGCCATGTAGCCGATCGAGTAGATGTGGATCAGCGATCCGACACCGGTGATCAGCAGCGCGAAGCTGATCGACAGCGGGTCGATGAGCAACCCCATGTCGACCATGCCGGGAATGAACTCGTACAGGTGTACGGCCTGACGGCGCTGCTCAGCGGGCAGGCCGATCAGTTCGAAGAACGCCAGCACCGCCACGACGAACGAGGCGAGGGACATGGCCACGCCCAGCAGATGGCCCCACCGGTTGGTGAACCGGTTGAACACCAGCATGATGCCCGCTCCCAGCAGGGGGAGGAGGATCATCAGCCAGGAGACACCGATTACGCCACCGGTGGTGTGCTGGACGATCTCAACAGGAGATTCCACCAGTCACCTCTTAGTACTTCAGCAGGTTGGCGTCGTCGACGGACGCGGACCTGCGGGTTCGGAAGATCGTCACGATGATGGCCAGGCCGACGACGACCTCGGCCGCGGCCACCACCATCACGAAGAACGCGATGATCTGGCCTTCGAGGTTGCCGTTCTGCCGGGCGAAGGTGACGAACGCGAGGTTGCAGGCGTTGAGCATGAGCTCGACGCACATGAACACCACGATCGCGTTACGCCGGATGAGCACGCCCATCGCGCCGATGGCGAACAGCAGGCCCGACAGGACGAGGTACTGGGTCGTCACTTGGACTCCTCCTCAACCGACTCGACCGCCTCGACCGAGTGCTTGATGGCCTCGGCGAGCTTGGCGTCCTCGGGAAGGTGGCCCTTCTCGACGTCGAAGCGCGCGATGTAGCGGTTGACCGAGGCCTCCGAGACCGACCCGTCGGGCAGCAGCGCCGGCATGTCGATGGCGTTGTTCCTGGCGTAGGTGCCGGGGCCGGGCAGCGCCGGACGGCCGGTGACGAACCGCTCCCGGGCCAGGTCCTTCTGCGAGGGCCTGGCGGTGAGCCGCTCGCGGTGTGCCAGCACCATCGCGCCGAGCGCGGCCGTGATCAGCAGCGCCGAGGTGATCTCGAACGCGAACACGTACTTGGTGAACAGCAGCAGCGCCAGCGACCGGACGTAGCCGCCCTGCTGGGTGGCCGCGGCGAGCCCGGTCGGGGCGGTGAAGATCGCGTTGCCGAAGGCCAGGATGACCAGGACCGCGAAGCCGATGGCGGCGACCGCGGCCCAGAAGCGCTGCCCTCTCAGCGTCTCGACCAGCGAGTCGGACGAGTCGACGCCGACCAGCATGAGCACGAACAGGAAGAGCATCATGACGGCGCCGGTGTAGACGATGATCTGCACGGCGGCGAGGAACGGCGCGTCCTGCACGGCGTAGAGGACGGCGAGGCAGAGCATCACCGTGCCGAGCATCAGCGCGGAGTAGACGGCCTTCCGGTTGAAGACCATGCCGAGTGCCGCGCCGACCGAGACCACGGCGAGCACCCAGAATGTGATGGTCTCACCCATTGGTCCGTCCCAGCCGGTAGTAGTCCTCTTCCGTCTCTCCGAGGCGCATGGGGTGCGGCGGCTGCTCCATGCCCTGGGTCAGCGGCGCGAGGAGCATCTCCTTGGTGTAGATCAGGCTCTCGCGGTTGGTGTCGGCGAGCTCGTACTCGTTCGTCATGGTGAGCGCGCGAGTCGGGCACGCCTCGATGCACAGCCCGCAGAGGATGCACCGCAGGTAGTTGATCTGGTACGTCTTGCCGTACCGCTCACCGGGCGAGAAGCGCTCCTCCTCGGTGTTGTCGGCGCCCTCGACGTAGATGGCGTCGGCGGGGCAGGCCCAGGCGCACAGCTCGCAGCCGACGCACTTCTCCAGCCCGTCGGGCCAGCGGTTGAGCTGGTGACGACCGTGGAAGCGAGGAGCCGTCGGCTTCTTGACCTCCGGGTAGTTCGTCGTGACGGGCTTCTTGAACATGGTGTGGAAGGTGACGCCGAAGCCCTTGACGGGGTTCAGCCAATCAGTTAGTCCCACTGGGAACCTCCTTGTGCTGCACCCCGTGGTAGTGCGGCAGGTCGAGCGGCGGCACCGGGAAGCCGCCGGCCGTTGGTTCGATGGACAGTTCCTCGAACTCCGCCTCGATCTCGGCCTTCGCGGCTTCCTTGCGGCGCTGGTTCACGGTGTCGAACCGGGCCCAGATGCCGAGCGCGCCGATGACCACGATCGCGGTGATGGTCAGGACGGCGCCCATGTGGCCCTGGAAGCCCGCCTCGTCGTTCTTCGCGTACATGACGGCCCTGACGGCGGCCACGAGCATGATCCAGGCCAGGTTGAGCGGGATGAGGACCTTCCAGCCGAGCTTCATCAGCTGGTCGTAGCGGACGCGGGGCAGCGACGCGCGCACCCACACCACGAAGCAGAACACCAGCACGAACTTGATGAAGAACCACAGCAGCGGCCACCAGCCCTCGTTGGCCCCCGCCCAGAGCGAGATCGGGAACGGTGCCCGCCACCCGCCGAGGAACAGCGTGATGGCCATCGCCGAGGCGACGAACGTGTGCAGGTACTCGCCCATCATGATCAGGGCGAACTTCAGCGACGAGGAGTACTCGGTCTGGAAGCCACCGACCAGCTCGCCCTCACCCTCGGGGAGGTCGAACGGGATACGCGCGGCCTCGCCGAACGCGCAGACCACGTAGATCAGGAACGACGGCAGCAGCAGCACCACGTACCACGACGGCATCGTGATGCCGAAGAACTCGCCGCCCGACGCCTGCGCCTTCACGATCTCGGACGTCGACAGCGTGCCCGCGAACAGGAACACCCCGACGAACGACAGGCCCATCGCGATCTCGTACGAGACCACCTGCGCGGCCGACCGCAACCCGCCGAGCAGCGCGTACGGCGAGCGCGACGACCATCCGGCGAGCACCACCCCGTACACCGAGATGGCGCCCATGGCCAGCATGAACAGCACGGCCACCGGCAGGTCGACCAGCTGCAGCGGGGTCTGCACGCCGAATAGGTTCACCATCGGCCCGAACGGTGTGATCGAGAAGGCCAGGAAGGCCGGGATCACCATGATGACCGGGGCGAGCAGGTAGAGCACCTTGTCGACGGTCCGCGGGAACAGGTCTTCCTTCAGGCCCATCTTCAGGCCGTCGGCCACCGATTGCAGCAGGCCGAACTTGCCCGCCCGGTTGGGGCCGTAGCGGTTCTGCATCCTGGAGATGAGCTTGCGCTCGAACCAGACGCCGAACAGGATGCACAGCATCAGGAAGACGAACAGCAGCACGGCCTTGATGATGGTGATCCAGAGCGGGTCCTTGCCGAAGTCGGCGAGGGTCGGATCGGCCGCGAGAACGTGGATCATGAGGCGCTCCCGATCGTGACGATGTCGCCGGCCACCGCGCGAAGGTCGCGGGTGACCGAGCAGCCGCCGGAGTTCGCGGGCACCCAGACCACGCGGTCGGGCAGGTCCGCGACACGGACGGGCAGGGTCACGGTGCCGCCGACGACGACCTTGTCGCCGTCGGTGACGCCGATCTCCGCGGCCGTGCTCTCGGACAGAAGCGCCTCGGCGGCGCGGGCGGTGCCCGCGAGGTATGGTTCGCCGTCCTGCAGCCGGCCGTCGTCGAGCAGCAGGTGCCAGGTCGCCAGCAGGGCCTCGCCGGTGGCGGGGGCGGCCACCGAGCGGGTGGCGGTGCTGGGCGCGGCGACGCGGGTGCCGCGCCAGGAGCCGAGGCTGCTCAGCTCGCGGCGGGCGGCCTTGGCGTCGGGCAGGGCCAGGTGCACGTCCATGCGGTCGGCCAGGCTGCCGACGACCGCGAGGTCGCTCTGCAGGCCGGGCACCCTGAGCGGCGCGTCGAAGGAGCGGCCGCGGCCCTCCCAGTTGACGAACGTGCCGGCCTTCTCCTGGACGGCGGCGACCGGCAGGACCACGTCGGCCCTGTCGGTGACGGCGCTGGCCCGGATCTCCAGGCTGACGATGAACGGAGTGTGCTCCAGCGCGTCGAGCGCGGCGGCGGGATCGGGCAGGTCGTACGGGTCGACCCCGGCCACGACCAGCGCGTCGAGCTCGCCGTCGCGGGCCGCGGCGAGGATGCCCGCCGTGTCGCGGCCGGGCGCGCCGGGCAGCGAGGTGACGTTCCACACCCGGGCCACCTCGGCCCTGGCGCTCTCGTCGTCGACCGGGCGGCCGATCGGCAGCAGGTTGGGCAGCGCGCCCGCCTCGACGGCGCCCCGCTCCCCTGCCCTGCGCGGGATCCAGGCGACCCTGGCGCCCGACGCGGCGCTGAGCCGCACCAGCGCCGACAGCGCGCCGGGGACGGTGGCGAGCCGCTCACCGGCGAGCACGATCGTGCCCTCGGCGAGCGAGCCGACGAGGTCGCCGATCGCGTCGGCCTCCGCGCCCGGCGCGGTGCGGATGAGCGTGCCGCCCATCTTGGCCAGGCCGTTGGTGGCGAACGGCGCGACCGCGGTGACCTTGAGGCCCCTCTTCATCCAGGCCTTGCGCAGGCGCAGGAAGACGATGGGCGACTCCTCCTCGGGCTCGAACCCGACGAGCAGGACCGCGGGGGCGTTCTCCAGCTCGGTGTAGGAGATCTCGATGCCCTTGCCGGCCACCGCGTGCGCCAGGAACTGCGCCTCCTCGGCGGAGTGCGGCCTGGCGCGGAAGTCGATGTCGTTGCTGCCGAGGGCGAGCCTGGCGAACTTCGCGTACGCGTACGCGTCCTCGACCGTGACCCTGCCGCCGACCAGCACGCCGGCCTTGCCGCGGGCGGCGGCGAGGCCCTGCGCGGCGACGCTGAGCGCCTCCGGCCACGAGGCGGGCTCAAGCACGCCCTCCTCGTTGCGGACCAGCGGCGTCTTCAGCCGGTCGGGCTGCGTGGCGTAGGAGAACGCCCAGCGGCCCTTGTCGCAGTTCCACTCCTCGTTGACCAGGGGGTCGTTGCCCGCCAGTCGGCGGGTGACCCGGCCGCGGCGGTGGTCGGTGCGCATGCTGCACCCGGACGCGCAGTGCTCGCACGCGCTCGGCGTGGACACCAGGTCGAACGGGCGGGCCCGGAACCGGTAGGCGGCGCCGGTCAGCGCGCCGACCGGGCAGATCTGCACCGTGTTGCCGGAGAAGTAGGAGTCGAACGGCTTGCCGTCGGCGACGCCCACCTGCTCCTTGGCCCCGCGCTCGAAGAAGTCGATGAGCGGGTCGCCGGCGATCTGGTCGGAGAAGCGGATGCAGCGCGCGCACTGGACGCAGCGCTCACGGTCCAGCAGCACCTGCGTCGACAGCGGCAGCGGCTTGGGGAAGGTCCGCTTCTGCTCCTGGAACCTGGACTCGCCCTGGCCGTTCGACATCGCCTGGTTCTGCAGGGGGCACTCGCCGCCCTTGTCGCAGACCGGGCAGTCGAGCGGGTGGTTCATCAGCAGCAGCTCCATGGCCCCGCGCTGCGCCTTCTCGGCGACCGGCGAGGTGAGCTGGGTCTGCACCACCATGCCCTCGGCGACCTCGATCGCGCAGGACGGCTGCGGCTTCGGGAAGCCGCGCCCATTGCCGGCGTCGGGGATGTCGACCAGGCACTGGCGGCAGTTGGCCGCCGGGTCGAGCAGCGGGTGGTCGCAGAACCGGGGGATCTGGATGCCCAGCAGCTCGGCGGCCCTGATGATGAGCGTGCCCTTGGGCACGCTCACCTGGAACCCGTCGATCGTCAGGGTCACCAGGGTGGTTTCGGTCTCAACAACGGTCACTGGTCACTCCAGAGAGTGGACTTCTTCGCGTCGAACGGGCAGCCGCCGACCTCGAAGTGCTTGAGGTACTCGTCGCGGAAGTACTTCACCGAGGAGTGGATCGGGCTGGTCGCACCGTCGCCGAGGGCGCAGAACGAGCGGCCCAGGATGTTGTCGGCGATGTCGGTGATGGTGTCCAGGTCGTCCTCGGTGCCCTGTCCGGCTTCGAGCCGCTTGAGCACCTGCTTGAGCCAGTAGGTGCCCTCGCGGCACGGCGTGCACTTGCCGCACGACTCGTGCGCGTAGAACTCGGTCCAGCGCAGCACCGTGCGGACCACGCAGGTGGTCTCGTCGAAGATCTGCAGCGCGCGGGTGCCGAGCATGGAGCCCTTCGCGCCGACCGCCTCGAAGTCGAGCGGCACGTCCAGGTGCTCGTCGGTGAAGATCGGCGTGGACGAGCCGCCGGGGGTCCAGAACTTGATCCGGTGCCCCGCGCGGATCCCGCCCGCCATCGACAGCAGCTCGCGCAGCGTGATGCCGAGCGGCGCCTCGTACTGGCCGGGCCGGGTGACGTGCCCGCTCAGCGAGAAGATGCCGAAGCCTTTCGACTTCTCGGTGCCCATCCCGGCGAACCAGTCGGCCCCATTGGCGATGATCGAGGGAACACTGGCCACAGATTCCACGTTGTTCACAACAGTCGGCGAGGCGTACAGGCCCGCCACGGCCGGGAACGGGGGCTTGAGTCGCGGTTGACCTCTGAAGCCCTCCAGCGAGTCGAGCAGCGCCGTCTCCTCGCCGCAGATGTAGGCGCCCGCGCCGCTGTGCACGACCAGTTCGAGGTCGTAGCCGGAGCCGAAGATGTCGGTGCCGAGGTAGCCCTTCTCGTACGCCTCGCGCACGGCCGCGTGCAGCCGTCGGATGACGTGCAGCACCTCGCCGCGCACGTAGATGAAGGCGTGGTTGGCGCGGATCGCGTACGCCGTGATGATGACGCCCTCGACCAGCGAGTGCGGGTTGGCCATCATCAGCGGGATGTCCTTGCAGGTGCCCGGCTCCGACTCGTCGGCGTTGACGACGAGGTAGTGCGGCTTGCCGTCACCCTGGGGGATGAAGCCCCACTTCATACCGGTCGGGAAGCCGGCGCCGCCGCGGCCGCGCAGGCCCGAGTCCTTGACGGCCTGGATCACGGCGTCGGGGTCCATGCCGAGCGCCTTCTTGGCCGCCTCGTACGGGCCGTAGCCGTCGAGGGTGAAGGAGTTGGGCAGATCCCAGTTGGCCGTGAGGACCGGGGTAAGGGTGGTGCTCATGCCTCTGGGGCCTTCCATCCGTGGGCCTTGGCGACCTTGAGGCCCTCCAGCGAGGCGCCCGCGGCCGACGGGCCTTCACCCGCCAGCTCGTCGGGCAGGCCGGCGAGGACGCGGGAGGCCTCCTTGAAGGTGCACAGCTTCTTCGGACCGCGGGTCGGCCGCACGTCCTTGCCATCGCGCAGGTCGTCGACGAGCTGCTTGGCCGACTCGGGGGTCTGGTTGTCGAAGAACTCCCAGTTGACCATCATGACGGGGGCGAAGTCGCAGGCCGCGTTGCACTCGAGGCGTTCCAGCGAGACCTTGCCGTCGGGGGTCGCCTCGTCGTGGCCGACGCCGACGTGCTCAGAAAGCTCGTCCCAGATCTGGTCGCCGCCCATGACCGCGCACAGCGCGTTGATGCACACGCCGACGTGGTAATCGCCGACCGGCTTGCGCTTGTACATGGTGTAGAACGTGGCGACGCCGACGACCTCGGCCTTGCTCAGGCCCAGCATCTCCGCGCAGAACTCCTGCCCGGCGTCGGAGACGTGGCCGTCCTCCGACTGCACGAGGTGCAGCAGCGGCAGCAGGGCCGACCGTGCCTTGGGGTAACGGCCGATGATCTCCTTGGCGTCACGCTCGAGACGCTCCCGGACTTCCGGTGAGTAGGTCACCGGTCCACACCTCCCATGACGGGGTCGATAGATGCCACTGCGGCGATCACGTCGGCGACCTGGCCGCCCTCCGCCATGGCGGGGAAGGCCTGCAGGTTCGTGAAGGACGGCTCGCGGAAGTGGACGCGGTAGGGGCGGGTGCCGCCGTCGCTCACCACGTGCGCGCCGAGCTCGCCCTTGGGCGACTCGATCGAGGCGTACGCCTGCCCGGCGGGCACCCGGAACCCCTCGGTCACCAGCTTGAAGTGGTGGATGAGGGCCTCCATGGAGCTGCCCATGATGTGCGCGATGTGGTCGGGGGAGTTGCCGAAGCCGTCGGGGCCGAGCGCGAGCTGCGCCGGCCAGCCGATCTTCTTGTCCTCGATCATCACCGGGTCACCCTTGAGCGGGCCGGCGATCCGGTCCAGGGCCTGCTCGATGATCTTGAGGGACTCCTCCATCTCCTTCATCCGGACCAGGTAGCGGGAGTACACGTCGCAGCCGCGCTCCGTCGCCACCTCGAACTCGTAGGTCTCGTAGCCGCAGTAGGGCTGCGACTTGCGAAGGTCCCACGGCAGGCCCGCGGAGCGCAGGATGGGGCCGGTGATGCCGAGCGCCATGCAGCCGGTGAGGTCGAGGTAGCCGACGTCCTTGGTGCGGCGCACGTAGACCGGGTTCGCGTCGAGGAGCTTGCGGATGTCCTTGATCCGCTTGGGCATCTCCTTGAGGAACTCGCCCACCTTGTCGACCGCGCCCGCGGGCAGGTCGACGCTGACGCCGCCCGGCCTGACATAGGCGTGGTTCATCCGCAGCCCGGTGATGTACTCGAACAGGTCCATGACCATCTCGCGGTCGCGGTACCCGAACAGGAACGGCGTGGTCGCGCCCAGCTCCATGCCGAACGTGCCCATCGCGACCAGGTGCGAGGAGATGCGGTTGAGCTCCATCATCATCACGCGGATGGCCTGTGCCCTGTCAGGGACGCGGTCCTCGATGCCGAGCAGCTTCTCGACGCCCATGCAGTAGGCGGTCTCGTTGAAGATCGGCGAGAGGTAGTCCATGCGGGTGACGAACGTGGTGCCCTGCGTCCACGTCCGGAACTCCATGTTCTTCTCGATGCCGGTGTGCAGGTAGCCGATGACGCTGCGCGCCTCGGTCACCGTCTCGCCGTCGAGGGTCAGCACCAGCCTGAGCACTCCGTGCGTCGACGGGTGCTGCGGGCCCATGTTGACGACCAGGCGCTCTTCCTCGGAGTCGCGGACCCCGGTGACGACCTCGTCCCAGTCGGCGCCGGTGACCGAGTACACCTTGCCTTCGGTCGCCTCGTCATAACCGGTTGTCACGAGTAGGACCTCCTCTGGTCGGGCGCGGGGATCGTGGCGCCGCGGTACTCGACCGGGATGCCGCCGAGCGGGTAGTCCTTGCGCTGCGGGTGGCCGTCCCAGTCGTCCGGCATCATGATGCGGGTGAGCGCGGGGTGCCCGTCGAAAACGATGCCGAAGAAGTCGTACGTCTCGCGCTCGTGCCAGTCGTGACCAGGGTAAACCCCGACGGTCGATGGAATGTGCGGGTCGGCGTCGGGCGCGCTCGCCTCGACGCGGACGCGCCGGTTGTGCGTGATCGAGCACAGGTGGATCACCGCGTGCAGCTCCTCGCCCACCAGGTGCGGGTAGTGCACGCCGGAGACGCCGAGCGAGAGCTCGAAGCGCAGCGCCGGGTCGTCGCGGAGCTTCTGGCAGACCTCGACCAGCCGCTCACGCTTGACGTGCAGCGTCAGCTCGCCACGGTCGACGACGACGCGCTCGATGGCGTCGTCGAGGCCGAGGGTGTCGACGAGCTCGTCGAAGTAGCCGCCGTAGGGGCGCGGCGTCGCCAGCTGGGGCGCCCGCCGGACGACGAGGCCGCCGTAGCCGGAGGTGTCGCCGGAGTCTGCGGCGCCGAACATGCCGTGGCGGGCGACCGGGGGCTCGCGGAGCTCGGGGACCTCGGGGACCTCCGGGACCTCGGGCAGGTTGTCGGAGGTCACTTGGACACCCCCTGGTCGATCAGCGGCAGCGAACGCAGTGCCTGCAGTTCGAGGTCCTCGATCTGCTTGGCCCGGTGCGCGCCGAACTTCATGTTCTGGATCTTGTCGTGCAGCTTCACGATCGCGTCGATCAGCATCTCCGGGCGCGGCGGGCAGCCGGGCAGGTAGATGTCGACGGGCACGATGTGGTCGACGCCCTGCACGATGGCGTAGTTGTTGAACATCCCGCCGCTGGACGCGCAGACGCCCATCGAGATGACCCACTTGGGCTCGGCCATCTGGTCGTAGATCTGCCGCAGGACGGGAGCCATCTTCTGCGACACGCGCCCGGCGACGATCATGAGGTCGGCCTGGCGAGGAGACGCCGAAGCGCGCTCCATGCCGAAGCGCGCCAGGTCGTAGTGGGGGCCACCGGTGGCCATCAACTCGATGGCGCAGCAGGCGAGCCCGAACGTGGCCGGCCATACCGAGTTCTTGCGCGCCCAGCCGGCGGCCTGCTCGACCGTGCTGAGGATGAACCCGCTGGGGAGTTTCTCTTCAAGTCCCATTTTCAGTCCCAGTCCAGACCCTTGCGACGCCAGACGTACGCGTACGCGACGAGCACGGTGACGATGAACAGGAGCATCTCGACGAGCGCGAACACGCCGAGACCCGAGGAGATCACGCTGCCCGCGTCGTTCTTGAGCGGCGCGAAGGAGACAGCCCACGGGTAAAGGAAGATGATCTCGATGTCGAACACGATGAAGAGCATCGCGGTGATCATGTATTTGAGCGGGAACCGTCCGCCACCGACAGGCTGGGGCGTCGGCTCGATGCCGCATTCGTAGGCGTCAAGCTTGGCGCGGTTCCAGCGCTTGGGACCGGTGAAGGGGGCGATGGCGACCGAGAAGATCGCGAAACCCCCCGCGAGAACGGCGAGCACCAGGATGGGCACGTATAGGTCCATCGCTACGCCTCCTCTGGAGTCGCCGCGCGCGCGGGCGCGCAGCCAGATCTGTGAATTTGCCGGGTGAGTGTGGGATTCATGCTGGTGGGGCGACCTTCGAGAGCGCGTTGATGATGAGGTCCGACGCATCGCCTCGCCGGTCGGTGAGGTTACCAAGGAGTTTGAGCGCGAAGCGCATCAGCCTGGGGTGAGGCAGCCCGTGCCTCGTCCCGAAGCTCATCACGCCCGGTCTCCCGATCGCCTCGACGAACCATCTGCCCAGGGTGAAATAGCCGCCGTAGGCGTCCTTGAGCACCCTCGGGTACGTGCGCAGGATCCGCTCCCGCTGCGCGGCAGTGGTGTTCCTGAGCGCGTTCACGATGACCTCGGCCGCGATCTCACCCGTCTCCATGGCGTAGGCGATGCCCTCGCCGTTGAACGGGTTGATCGAACCGCCGGAGTCGCCGACGAGCATGAGGCCGCGCGTGTAGTGCGGCTGCCTGTTGAAGGCCATGGGGAGCGCGGCGCCCCGGATGGGGCCCGTCATGTTCTCCTCGGTGAAGCCCCAGTCGGCCGGCATGGCCCGGCACCACCGCTTCAGCAGGTCGCGGTAGTCGATGTTCTTGAACTGGGCGCTGGTGTTGAGCAGCCCGAGCCCCACGTTGGCGGTGCCGTCGCCGACGCCGAACACCCAGCCGTAGCCGGGCAGCAGCGTGTCGCCGTCCCACAGTTCCAGCCAGGTCTCGAGGTAGTCGTCGTCGTGGCGCGGGCTCTCGAAGTAGGTGCGCACGGCCACGCCCATCGGCCGGTCTTCCCGCTTGTGCAGCCCCATGCCCAGGGCCAGCCTGGTGCTGTTGCCGTCGGCGGCGACGACCAGCCGGGCGCGGTACTCCTGCCCGTTCTTGGTGTTCACGCCGACGATGTGGCCGCTGCGGTCGTCCAGGATCGGGGACGTGACGGTGACGCCCTCCATCAGCCGCACGCCGTTCTTGACGGCGTTGGCCGCGACGATCTGGTCGAAGTCCTGGCGAGTGCGCACCAGCCCGAAGTCGGGGAAGCGCTCGAGCTTCGGCCAGTCGAGCTCGAACCTGAGCCCGCCGCCGACGACGCGCAGGCCCTTGTTCCTGATCCAGCCGGGAGCGTCGATGTCGACGCCCATCTGCAGCAACTGCTTGACCGCTCGGGGGGTCAGGCCGTCGCCGCACACCTTTTCCCGGGGGAACCGGGTCTTCTCCAGGAGCAGCACGTCGAGGCCGGCCTGAGCGAGGTAAAAGGCGGTTGCGGAACCGGCGGGACCGGCGCCGACGACGATGACGTCGGCGTCAGCCTGTATGGCTGTTGGCACGGTCACTGGACTGTCCTGTCCTACACGCTCGAAGGCCTCGGGGTGTCGCGCCTTCGTTCCTTTGTGAACCCCTTCACAAACTTGTCGGCCCGCAGTCTAACCCTTTTCCTGTACATAGTGGCAGTCGGGGGCATGTGCTTTGACCAAACAGAGGCCCGGCGAACCCGCTACGCTGGCTTGAACCCCCTGTGCATCGCGACGATGCCCATCGTGAGGTTGCGCCAGGCCACCCGCTCCCAGCCCGCCCGCTGGATCTCGCGGGCCAGCGTGGGCTGGTCGGGCCAGTCGCGGATCGACTCGGCCAGGTACTCGTAGGAGTCGTCGTTGGAGCCGAAGACCTTGGCCACCTTCGGCAGCAGCCTCATCAGATACTCGCGGTAGACCAGGTCGAACGCGCCCCACGTGACGTGCGAGAACTCCAGGATCACCAGGCGCCCGCCCGGCCTGGTCACCCGCAGCATCTCGCGCAGCGCCTGCCCGGTGTTGTGCACGTTGCGCAGCGCCACCGAGATCGTCACCGCGTCGAAGGCGTCGTCGGCGAACGGCAACCGCATCGCGTCGCCCGCGACGAACGGGATCCCCGGGCCGCTCAGCGCGTTGCCGCCGTGCCGCTGGATCCCGGTGCGGAGCATGCCGAGCGAGAAGTCCGACGCGACCGCGCGCGCGCCGAGCGTGGTGAAGGTGTCGGTGGACGTGCCCGTGCCCGCCGCCAGATCGAGGACGACCTCACCGGGGCCGGCGTCGACGGCGGCGGCCACCGCCTTGCGCCAGAGGCGCACCTGGCCCATCGAGATCACATCGTTCACCAGGTCGTAGCGGCGGGCCGTGCGATCGAACATCGCGGCGACCTCGCCGGGCTGCTTGTCCAACTGAGCGCGCGTCATGCCCCAAGCCTAGGGCTATCTCGGACAATCAACGGAAAGTAGCGGTACTGCTACGTAGTGTCTGCTAGAACTTGGCAAATGCTTGCGCATGCCACTCTTGCGGCGATCATCGCCATGGCGCCGACCGCGCACCCCCGCGTCGTCTCCGCCGATCCGGTCGACAACACCCCTCACGTCCTCGACGGCATCGTCAACGCCATCACCCTGGTCGGCGGCACCGTCGTCGTCGGCGGCTCGTTCAGCGAGGTCTCCGACTCAGCCCGGACGACCACCTACGCCCGCGACAACCTGTTCGCCTACGACCTGGCCACCGGGCAGGTCCTGCCGGACTTCGCTCCAGACCTCGACGGGGCCGTCTACGGCCTCGCCGCCGGCGACGGCGGCTCCGTCTACGCGGGCGGCGACTTCTCCGGGGCGCTGACCCGGCTGAGCCTGGCCGACGGCTCGCCCGTCGCGGGCTTCGCGCCCGGCGTCTCGGGCGGCACCGTCACCAGCCTGGCCAGGCAGGGCTCACGGCTCTACGCGGGCGGCGACTTCACCAGGCCGCGCACGGCACTGGCCAGACTGGACACCACGACAGGCGCCGCCGACCCGAGGTTCGCGATCACGCCGGGAGCGCCGCTGACCCCCAGGGTGAAGGTCAACGCGCTCGCGGTCTCCCGCGACAGGTTGCTGGTCGACGGCTCGTTCACCACGCTCGGCGGCCGGTCGAGGCCCCAGGTCGGGCTGATCGACATCGGCGGCGCGACGGCCAAGGTGGCCGACTGGCGTACCGGGGCGTACGTCCCGGCCTGTATGGGAACGTTCCCGTCGTACGTGCGCGGCCTGGACTTCGCGCCCGATGGCAGCTACTTCGTCGTCGTCACGACGGGCGGCCCCAGAGGGGGCGCCCGGCTGTGCGACAGCGCCGCCCGGTTCGAGACGTACGCCACGAGCCAGCAGGTCAAGCCCACGTGGGTGAACAAGACGGGGGGCGACTCGCTCTACTCGGTCGCGGTCACCGGCGCGGCGGTCTACGTCGGCGGGCACCTGCGGTGGCTGGACAATCCGCAGGGCCACGACTCGGCCGGGCCGGGGGCGGTGCCGCGCGAGGGGATCGGCGCCATTCACCCGCGCACGGGAAAGGCGCTGAGTTGGAATCCCGGACGAGAGCGCGGGATCGGGGTCAAGGCATTTCTGGCACACAACGGCGGACTACTCGTTGGTAGCGACACAACGAGACTCGGACGGGAGTACCATGCCCGGATTGGCATGTTCCCCCTCCCCTAGTCGCCGTGCGGCTTCGGGTGGTTGATCTTGCCGCTGATACGTGTGCTCAAGGCGTCACGCTGCTTCGACAGCAAGACGTAGCTGGCTATGCCGCTGATCACGAAAGACACCAGGATCAGCACCGGGATGTATTGCATGCCAAGTAGGTACAGAACACCGAGGGTCACGAGAAACAGCCCGATCCGCGACGCGGTGTAAACGAGAACAGGACGCACAGGTCGAGGTTACTCGCCCGGGCGTAGCGGTCGCTCTTCGCATCAGGCGCGAGCACTGCTAGTGTTCCCAGTCAGGGAGTTTCGTAAAGAAACACCCACGAGAGCCCCAAAGAGGCTCTATCATATAACAATCGGGCAGTCAGCTGATAACAACCCGTGATCTTTGTAGAAAACCACGGATAAATCAGGCTTCGCTCGACACACTGGTACCTGTCCGCCCGCTGGCAGGAAGCGGGATGCGAGGGGGAGAGATTGGTGGAGAGTAGCAGCGAGCGTCTGCTGACCCCAGGAGAGGTTGCCGCCCTCTTCCGGGTAGATCCAAAGACGGTTACGCGCTGGGCTGCGGCAGGCCGCATCAGCAGTATCCGCACCCCCGGAGGGCACCGGCGCTTCCGCGAGTCGGAAGTGCACGCCCTTCTTCGAGGCGAGGACGTTCTTACGGCCGATAGGCCGACGGGCGAGTCCCCGCGCGTCTGACGTTCCGTCCAGTCGGTGATCCTGTAACCCAGGATCACCGCGGCGGGACCTCAACCGCTCGCATGCCTCAGGCCTCGTCCTGGTCCGCCTTGAAGGCCAGGAACTCGCGCTCCAGGTCGTCGTTCTCCGCCTGCCAGCGCCGCTGCCGTTCGGCCAGCTCCTCCTCTGTCAGCGCTTCGGGCAGCCATCTCGCGTAGTCGGGGTGGCCGGGTTCCAGTTCCAGGTACGCGTTGCCGATGAGACGCCCGTCTTCGCTGGTCAGGCTCTGCGGCACGCGCAGGGTCCCGTCAGCGAGCCGGATGACGTACATGGCCGATCACCTAGATTCCGTAGCGACGGTTGAAGAACAGCATGACGTTGAGCGCCATCCGCGTGTCGCCGCCCAGCATGTCGACGAGCGCCGGACGCTGGCGTGAGGCGATCGCGGCGAACGCGTCGGCGAAGAACTCCTTGCGCCCCAGCCCACCCTGCTGCCGGTGGAACGCCGAGACCAGCAGGGGCATGGCCTGCTCGTAGAGTCTCACGAACTCCGGCGAGTCCGAGACCCAATCGCCATACGCGGAGTCGACGTCGTCGATGGCGTGCCCGACCTCGTGCATCATCACGTCCGGCGTCGGGGAGGGCCGGTCGCCCACCACGATCTTGCGTTCGCCGTACGCTCCCGCGCAGACGTCCCAGGAGGCCCTGCCGGACGGGAGCGGGGCGCCGCGCAGGTACCCCATGTCGTCCAGGTCCGGTACGCCCCCGGCGCCGACGTAGATGCCCTTCAGCTCGTTGGCGAGCTTCTCCTTCAGCCCCTCGGGAAGCCTGGCGAGGCTCTCCACGGCCCGAACCACGTCGGCCGAGGGGGGACCCAGCCGGGCGTCCCACTGGCGGTGCAGGATGCTCTCCAGCCTCCCGCAGTGCCGTAACCCGTCGCCCCGCGGCGGCGCGTCCGGCGGGTTGGGCCGCGCGCGAGGCCGTGCGTCGTCCAGTTCGAAGTCCTGCCAGGTGTACTGCGGTCGCTCCGCCACGGCGGCGGACAACCGCTCAGGTCTCTCGGGCCGCTCGGGCCGCTCCCAGCGGGCGAGCCGTTCCTGGGGCCGTCCGGGCTCCCTGCGGCCCGTGCCCTCGGGACGGCGCTCAGGGGCACCATCGGAGCCGTTGGCGCGGTCCAGGGACCAGAACGAGCGGTCGGCGTCGGGGGGCGCCTCTTTGCGGCGGGAGAAGAGGTACGACCCGCGCCGCCACCAACGACCCCGCCGGTGGCGGCCTTTGTCGTTAGAAAACGCCATCGCACCCCTCAACGCCCGTGGCGCCCACACCCGAGACGTCCAGGCCGGGCAGGATTGTGTTCCACCGTACGACGCGGATGTATCTGAGTCACCCGAAAAGGGGCATGAGGCCGACACGATCACGTCGCGGATGGCTTACAGTTCGGGCATGGCAGGTGTGCTAATCGGCCTGGCGCTGCTGGCCTTCTGGCTCTACTCGGTGTTCGACGTCATCACGACGCCCGAGGACGACGTGCGGAACGTGCCAAAGACGCTGTGGCTGCTGATCGTCGCCCTGATCCCGCTGCTCGGTGGCATCTTCTGGCTGATGTACGGCCGTCCCAACGGCCCCGGCGAGGCCTGGCAGGCGCAGCGGCAGCCCGCGTCGAGGCAGCCCGCCCCCAAGGGCCCCGACGACGACCCCGACTTCCTTCGCGACCTCGACCGCCGGATGCGCGGCGAGGACTGACCCCTCACCGCGCGACGGCCGCCTGCCCCGCTACCGGCGGGTGGCCGTGACGAACCGCGCTCCCACCCGCCGGCGGGTGGCCGTACCAGACCCCGGGCCGGGCTGCCTGTAGGCGGCGGCCGTTATGGCACGTCGGCGTAGCTGTGCAGGCCGCCGAGGAGCATGTTCACGCCGACCAGGTTGAACAGCAGGCAGCCGAACGCGAGGAGTTGCACGATCGTGGCCGCCCGCCCGCGCCAGCCGGCGGTGACCCTGGCGTGCAGGTAAGCGGCGTACGCGACCCAGGTGATGAAGGCCCAGACCTCCTTGGGGTCCCAGCCCCAGTAGCGGCCCCACGCCTTGTCGGCCCAGAGGGCGCCCGCGATGACGGCGAACGTCCAGATGGGGAAGGAGAGCACGATCGCGCGGTGCGCCACCCGCTCCAGGTCCGCGCGGGCGGGCAGGCGCGACAGGCCGTCGCCGCGCAGCAGGTAGAGGATGCCCGCCACGCCGGCCAGGATGAACAGCCCGCTCGCCAGGATCGCCGCCGTGACGTGGATCGCCACCCAGTACGAGTTCAGCGCCGGCACCACGGGGCCGGCCGCCGTATAGAGGACCTTGACCGCGAAGCCGAGCCCGAGTGTGGCCGTGACCATGACGAACGGCCCCAGGAAGCGCACGTTCTGGCGAAGCTGGGTGGTGAGGAAGGCGGTCACCGCGGCGAAGCAGATCGCCACGACGAACTCGTACATGTTGGCCCACGGCCACCGGTCGACGGCCAGGCCGCGGGTGACGATGGCGCCGAGGTTGGCGGCCCAGCCGAGCCACCCGAGCACGATGGCGACCTGCCCGGCCCTGGCCACCCAGCGCGGCGGCTCGACCTCTCGCGGCCCGTCGGTGGCCGGCACGCCACCGGGCTCGTCGCCCGGCTCCGCCGGCAGCCCGGCGCCGCGCGCCGCACCGGCCGGGACCGACGCCCCGACCTTGACGGCGGCCTCCGCGGTCACGGCCTCCAGGGCCGCGTCCAGGGCGGCGCCGTCGGAGACCGCGGCGTCGGACGCGCTCACCGGGACCGCGGCCCGGCTCTGCCCGCCCGCCGCGTTGCTGCGGGCGCGCCCGAAGGCCAGCTCCGCGGCGAACGCGATCATGGAGAAGAGGTAGAGCAGGACGGCGGCGAGCACGAACAGGTCGCTCAGCTCGGCCAGTTGCTCAGCGGACATCCTTGTCTCCTGCTGATAGGACCTTCACGATCTCGGCGAACTCCTCGGCGAAGCCCGCCGCGGAGCCCTCGGTGCGGGTCAGCCCGCCGGCTTCGGCCGCGCCGTCCTTGACCCGCACCCACACCCGGCGGCGGCGGATCATCAGCGACATCGCGATGGCGATCACGGCTGTCGCGGCGGCGACCAGAGCGGGGACCCGCCCAGGGTCGTAGGCGATCTGGAGCGTCATCCACTCCTTGACGCCGGTGAACTGCAGTTTGCCCGCCCCTTGCGGCAGGTCGAGCGACTGCCCGACGGCGAGCGGCTTGGGCACGCTGGCGCCCATGACCAGCGGCTTGAGCTTCTTCATCAGCTCGGGCGGCGCCAGCTCGTACACCGAGCGCGGCTCGCCGGAACGCAGCCCCAGGTCACCGGAGAAGGCCCCGATGACCTGCACCTCGGGGTTGAGCTCGCCGGGGAAGGCCGACGCGTAGCTGCCGTCGGTCAGCCGCGCGCTGGTCGGCAGGAAGCGCAGCAGGAACCCCAGCTGGGCCGGCTGCGCGTCGGGCGCCTTGACCACGCAGCCCGAGGTGAGCGTGGGCTTGTTCTCGACCAGGCACGGCACCGGCCCGTCGAACGCGACCTGGCCCTTGCCGTCGGTGATCTTGAAGACCGGCGCGTAACCGTGGCCGATCAGGTACGTCTGCGTGCCGCCGACCTCCAACGGCTCGTTCACCTTGAGCTCGTAGTCGCGGACCGGCGCGCCCGGGGAGTCGTTGACCTTCAGGTAGGCGGAGTAGTCGAGCTCCTGGCCCCTCTTCTTCGGGTCGCCCCCCACCTGGTAGGAGGCCTTGAAGTCGGTCAGCTGGAACGAGAACGGCTCCAGCGACTCGGCCGACACCTGGCTGCCGGGGATGAACCGGTCGTAGGCGGCGACGGTGTTCGCGAACCCATCGCCCTCGACGACCAGGACGTTGCCCCGGTAGCCGAACAGCGAGCCGACGCCGACGGCGACCAGCAGCCCGAGCAGCGCGATGTGGAAGAACAGGTTGCCGGTCTCGCGCAGGTAGCCCTTCTCGGCGGCCACCCAGCCGTCGCCGACCTCGACGCGGAAGCGGAGCTTGCGCAGCCTGCGCGCGGCCTCCTCGACCGTCAGCGGCCCGTCGATCCGCGCGTGGTGCGGCAGCCGCGACAGGTTGCGCGGCGCGGCGGGGGGCCTGCGGCGCAGCTCGCGCAGGTAGGTCGCGGTGCGCGGGACGATGCAGCCGATCAGCGAGGTGAACAGCAGCAGGTAGATCGCGGCGAACCAGGGCGAGGTGAAGACCTCGAACAGCTGGAACCTGTCGTACCACTCGGCGAGCGTCGGGTCGGTCTGGTAGAGCCGGGCCACCTTGTCGGGTTCGACGCCGCGCTGCGGCACCAGCGAACCGGGCACGGACGCCAGCGCGAACAGGAAGAGCAGGATCAGCGCCGTCTTCATCGAGGTGAGCGTGCGCCAGCCCCAGCGCAGCCAGCCCACCACGCCCATGCCGACCGGCTTGGACGTCTGCTCCTTGCGCAGTTCGTCGACGCTCAATCAGATCACCGGCCGGTACGCGCCGATGAGCCCCTGCAGGGTGGCGATCATCTCTCCCCAGAGTCCGGTCACGAGCAGGACCCCCACGGCCACCATCATCCCGCCGCCGATCCTGGTGATCAGCTGGGAGTGGCGGCGGATGGCGCGGAAGGTCCGCAGTGCCTTGCTGTAGGCGAGCGCGGCGGCCACGAACGGCAGCCCGAGCCCCAGCGCGTACGCCACCGCGAGCAGGGCGCCGCGCGCGGCGCTGCCCTCGTTCAGGCCGAGCGCGAGCACGACGGCCAGGGTGGGCCCGATGCACGGGGTCCAGCCCAGCCCGAACACCACGCCGAGCAGCGGCGCGCCCGCCAGCCCGGCGTTCGGCAGCTTGTGGATCCGCACGTCGCGCATCAGCCCCGGCAGCACGCCGAGGAAGGCCAGCCCGAGCAGGATCGTCACCACGCCGAGCACCCTGGTGATGACCTCGGCGTGGCCCAGCAGGACCGAGCCGAGCCCGCCGAACAGCGCGCCGCTGAGCACGAACACGGCCGCGAACCCGGCCACGAACAGCACCGCGCCGAGCACCAGCCGCCCGCGCTTGGGTTCGGCGCTCATGCCGGTCACGTACGACAGGTAGCCGGGCACCAGCGGCAGCACGCACGGCGACAGGAACGACACCACCCCGGCGAGCATCGCGATGGGCACCGCCAGCAGCAGCGAGCCGGAGGCGACCACGTCATTCATCGCGGACCTTGGTGACGGTGTTCATCAGGTCGGTGTACTTGACCGCGCCGAGCGCCCTGGCGGCGACGCGCCCCTGCTTGTCGATGATCAGCGTGGACGGGATGGCCGCGGGCGGCACCGTGCCCTGGAAGGACAGCGCCACCTTGCCCGGCTGGTCGAAGATGTGCGGGTAACCGGTCTGCTCGGTGCGTTCGAACGCCTGCGCGTCGGCCTGGCGGTCCTTGAAGTCGACGCCGAGGAACTGCACGCCGCTCGCCTTGGTCTTGGCGGCGACCTCCTTCAGCACCGGCGCCTCGGCCCGGCACGGCCCGCACCAGGACGCCCAGAAGTTGAGCACCACGACCTTGCCCTTGTAAGCGGCCAGGGACGCGCTGCCGCCGTCGAGGGTCGGGCCCTCCACGGCGGGGGCCGGCTTGCGGTCGGCCACGGCGAACACCTGCATCTTCCCGTCGCCCGCGACGAAACGGGTGTCGCCCGCCTGCGGCTGGCCACCCTGATTGCCCGCGCATCCGGCGAGCAGCACGCCCAGCAGGGCGAGGAAGACGAACTTCGCGCGCACGGAGGAAGATCTCCTTGTACTACAACCGGTAGAGCTTGTAACTCTACCGGCGGGTCGGCCCGCCCGGCACATCGGGGGAAACGCGCCGCGCCGGGTGCCGGCTCGCCGTGCCGGGCGCGGTCTCAGGCTCCGGGAAGCGACGGGCCCTTCGCGAGCGAGCCGGCGGGCTCGCTGTAGCCGATGCTGACCAGGCGGTCGCCGTCGAAGGTGAAGCTGGTGAGGCTGGCCAGCCCGCACTGCCTGCGCCTGGGGTCGTGCCAGAGCCGCCTGCGGCCCTCGGCGGCCATCCTGATGGTCCAGATCGGGAGCTGGTGGCTGACCAGAACCGCCTCGTGGCCGCGCGCCCGCGCCCTGGCGTCGTCGACGACCGTGCGCATCCGCTCCACGATCGCCGGGTACGGCTCGCCCCACGAGGGACGCATCGGGTTGTAGAAGTAGCGGTAGTTCCTCGGGTCGCGCAGGATCGCCAGCCCCTGGCCCACGCTGCGCCCCTGGAGCAGGTTGCCCGCCTCGATCAGCCGCTCGTCGTCGCGCACGTCCAGGCCGAGGGTCGAGGCGAGCGGGGCCGCGGTCTCGAGGGCCCGTTCGAGGGGCGAGCTGTAGATGGCGACGATGTCGCGGTCGGCGACCGCCTTCGCGACCGTCTCCGCCATCAGATGCCCTGTCTTGGACAGGTGGTAGCCGGGCAGCCTGCCGTACAGGACGCCGAGCGGGTTGTGCACCTCACCGTGGCGCAGCAGGTGGACGACGGTGGTTTCAGCCATGGTGTCGCACAGCCTATCCGCTGCGGTCGGACGGATCGGCAGCACCCGGCTGGTCCCTGAACTGGGGCCGAGATAGGGTCGAGCCTGATTGCGCCTAGGGTTCCGCGTTCCGGCCTGCCCCATGTTGCTCACCACAATCAGGGCCGGAAGCCAGGTCCGAGCGGCGCCCCGGCCCGGCAGGGCCGCACAGCTGACGGGAGAAAAGCCTGGAGGCTCCTATCCGCATATCCGGAAGGAGTCCGCCGGGTGAGTCCCTGGGCCCTCGTTCTCGTGCTCGTCGCCGCCGTCGCCCACGCCTGCTGGAACCTGCTGGCCAAGAAGGCGTCGCAGGCCGACGGCCTGGTCTTCCTGTGGCTGGTCGCCGCCACGTCCACAGTGCTGTGGAGCCCGCTGTTCGCCGGGTTCCTGCTGGTGACGGGGGCGCGGGTGACCTGGACCGAGCTGGCCGTGACCGGCTGCAGCGCGGCGATCCACCTGGGCTACTTCGTGCTGCTCCAGCGCGGGTACGGCGCCGGCGACCTGTCGGTCGTCTATCCGGTGGCGCGGGGCACGGGCCCGATGCTGGCGAGCCTGGTGGCGGTGATGTTCCTCGGCGAGCGCCCCGGCCCCATCGGCGTCGCCGGAATCGTGCTGGTGGGCGTGGGCGTGTTCCTGATGAGCGGCGGCAGGAGCGGCGATCTGAAGGGGCTGGCGTTCGGCCTGGCCGTGGGGCTGTTCATCGCCGCGTACACGGTCTGGGACTCGCGGGTGGTGAGCGCGTTCGCGGTTCCTCCGCTGGTGCTGAACTATCTCGGCGAGACCGGGCGCGCCCTCGTGCTGGCCCCTGCCGTGCTGGGCGGGCGGCGCAGGGAGCTGATCGCGCCGACCTGGCGCGAGCACAGGTTCCAGATCATCGGCGCGGCCGTGCTGATCTTCGTGTCGTACCTGCTGGTCTTGTTCGCGTTCACGATGGCGCCGGTGACCGTGGTGGCTCCGGCGCGGGAGGTCAGCGTGCTGATCGCGGTCGTGCTGGGCGGACGGCTGCTCGCCGAGGGCGACCTGCGCCGCAGGCTGCTGGCGGGGGCCGTGATCCTGGGCGGCGTGGTGGCGATCGCGTTCAGCTGACGGCCCAGGCGTTCTCCTGGGTGCGGCTGGCCTGGGTGAGCGCCTCGACGGCCGCCCTGATGGCGGGGCGGCGGGCCGCGTCCGTCCGCCAGACGGCGTAGATGCGGCGCGTCTGCCTGGGCATCAGCGGGATGATCCGCACGCCCTCGGGGATGGGGCCGCGGCCCATCCTGGGGATGATCGAGCAGCCGATCCCGGCGGCGACCAGCGCCATGTGGGTCGGGTACTCGTCGGCCATGCAGGAGATCTCGGGCTCGACCTGGGCGTTGCGCAGCGTGAAGACCAGCCAGTCGTGGCAGACGGTGCCCGGCGAGGAGCTGATCCACTGGTCGCCCTGGAGCTCCGCCAGCTCGACCTCCCTGCGGTCGGCGAGCGGGTGGTCGGCGGGCACGGCCACGTCGGCGATGTCGTCGAGCAGGGTCGCCTTGGACAGCCCGTCCGGGATGGCCATCGGACGGTTCTGCCAGTCCTGGACGACGCCCAGGTCCAGCTCGCCTCTGGCGACCTCGCGCACCACGCGTTCCGGCTCGCGCTCGTTGAGCTGCACCAGCAGGTCGGGGTGCCGATCTCGGAGCTGGGAGAGCGCGACGGGCATCAGGCCGCGCGCCGCCGTCGGGAACGCACCCACGTGCAGCCGCCCCACGACCTCGCCGCGCAGCGCCTCGAAGTCCGCCTCGGCGGTCTCCACCAGCGCGAGGATGCGCTCCGCGTGCTCGGCGAGCAGCCCGGCCGCGTCGGTCAGCCTGACGCCGCGCCCGCTGCGCTCCATGAGCCGCGCACCCGTCTCCCGCTCCAGCTTCGCGATCTGCTGGGAGACGGCGGAGGGGGTGACCATGAGCGCGTCGGCGGCGGCGCCGACCGAGCCGTAGACGTGCACGGCGTGAAGGGCCTTGAGGCGGTTCAAGTCCAACATGTAAGCCAGCCTAAAGGGTTAAGCGTAGAAAGTCTCGCTTGTCCTTCACTCTGTAGCATCGGAAAATATATGCATGAGAATCATTAAGTTGAAGAAGATCCAGCCCACCCCGTCCTCCTATCTCAAGGTGCTGGCAGAGCAGGCGCGCGAGCAGCGCATCCGCTACCAGAAGCCCGCTTCTGCGTGAGGCCGCGCCACCTGGCACTCGCCGTCGGCCTCGCGGCCGTGTGGGGGTTCAACTTCGTCGTCATGCAGGTGGGCCTGAGACACTTCCCGCCGCTGCTCTACGCGGGGCTCAGATTCACCCTGGCCGCCTTCCCCGTACTGCTGTTCGTCGGCCGGCCCGGGGTGCCGTGGCGCTGGGTCGCCGCGGTCGCCTCCACCATCGGCGTCGGCCAGTTCGGCCTGCTGCTCATCGGCATGCGGGCCGGCATGCCCGCCGGGCTGACCTCCCTGGTCCTGCAGGTGCAGGCCCTGTTCACGGTGCTGTTCGCGGTCACGCTCCTCGGTGAGCGGCTCACCGCCCGCCGCGTCATCGGGCTGGGCGTCGCCTTCGGCGGCTTGATCCTGGTGGCCCTCGACTTCGGCCTCTCGGGGCCCGTCGGCGCCTTCGCCCTCTGCGTTGCGGCGGCCGCCGCCTGGGGGCTCGGCAACGTGTTCCAGCGCCGGGCCGCGCCGCCCGACTCGCTGCGCTTCATGGTCTGGGTGAGCGCCTTCTCCGCCCCGCCGCTGCTGCTGCTCTCGCTGCTGGTGGAGGGCGCACCCACGCTCAGCTCGCCGATGGAGGGCTGGGTGTCGCTGGCGTACGTGGCGTTCGTCTCCACGCTCGGCGGGTTCGGCCTGTGGGGGTGGCTGCTGCGGCGCTACGACGCGTCCACCGTCGCGCCCTACACGCTGCTGGTGCCGGTGTTCGGGATGTCCTCGGCCGCCCTGATGACGGGCGAGCCGATCTCCTGGGTGAAGGTGGGGGCGGCGGCCCTCATCGTGGCCGGTGTGCTGTACGCGGGCAGCCGCCCCCGGGCGCTCCAGCCCGTCCTCGACCGCTGACCCCTACTGGACGCGCTCGAACGGCGCCGGGGTCCGGCCGGTCCAGCGGTACAGCTCGGACGTGGCGGTCTGCTTGGTCACCCCGTCCTCGACGGTCGTGCCCTGCCTGGTGACGTAGTAGCGGCCGTCGCCGAGCGAGGCCAGGCCGTACTGGCCGCCGAACTCCCACCCCCACACGTCCGACGCCGCGTCGTGCAGCCCCTTGTGCAGCAGGGAGAGCAGCTCGCCCTGCTCGGGCTGCCGCTGCCCCTCGACCGGCCCCCGCACCGCGGGCCTGGATCCGTCGACGACGAAGAACGAGTAGTTCGGGAACTGCGGCTTGACGCCCTTGTAGACGGCCATGAACCAGTTGCCGGTGTACCCGTCGTACGCCAGGTTCTGCACGCCGTACGTGGTGTTTCCGGTGCGGACGAAGTACTTCCCGTCGACCCGCCCGGGGCCGGACGTGTGCGACTCCGCCTGGCTCAGCGGGCGCTCGTACCTGCGCCAGTTGTCGATGTCGTACTGCAGGAGGACCTGATAGTCGTTGTCCTGGCGGTCGGCGTTGGCGTAGATCCCGTAGGCCACGGTCAGCTTCTGCTTGCCGTGCCGCCTGCCGAACTCCGGCCCGAAGGAGACCCCGTCGATGCCGCTGCACCCGTAGCGGTGGTCGGCGGTCTTGGCCGTGTCGCCGTCGAAGACGCCGTCGCCGTCCATGTCGGCGCTGTAGTCGTCGACCACCTCCTTCAGGTAGACGGCGGACACCACGTCGGAGCTCTCGGCGTTCATGTCGAGGCTGGTGATGCGGTCGACGTCGAAGATGGCGATGTAGAACGCCTTGGCGTCCTTGTACTCCAGAGAGCCGTAGACACGGCCGTCATGGCTGTTGAAGTCGAGGTCGCCGAGGTGGCCCGTGAACCCGGTGACGGACCCCACGGGGCGGCCCTTCATGTCCGTCTTGACCAGGAGGTTGGTGAAGGAGAAGTACATGTACCCCTTCTTCTGGTCGACGGCGATGCCCTGCACGTGCCCCGAGGACCAGGCCCCGCCGTACACCTCGGGCGGCGCCTCCGCTCGCACGGCGGCCTGGGCAGGCGCCGTGACCAGGGTCGATGCCATCAGTGCGGTGAGTAACACCTGTGCGACCCGCATGTCGTACCCTTCCGGTGATCGTTATTTACTGATCACCAAGGTACGGAGCGAGAGCAGATCTTTACAGACATCTGTCTGACCTTCTGCATACCCGATGTGAAAAATCGTGGCTTGCCTTGCCACCGGTGTCAACGTTTAGCGTCGGGAGTCCTCCTCTCACGGAACGGAACGGACCGCCATGACCTCCCCTGACGATCGCGCATCGCTGCTCCGGCACGACCGGCGCTTCTTCGACGCCCTCGTCGCCGCCGACCTCGCCACCCTGGACGCCCTGCTGGCGGATGACTTCCTGCTGGTCGGCGTCGGCGACGGCGCGGTCGCGACGAGGGCCGACCTGCTCGGCCTGATGGCGGCCGGAACGCTCCGGTTCCCGGCCATCCACTCCTACCCGGACGAGGCCGTCGTCCGCCGTGCCGGAGACGTCGGCATCGTCGTCGGACGCACCGGCATGGACTTCACCGGCCCCGACGGCACCACCTTCACCGCCGGGAGCCGGTACACCCACGTCTTCGCCGCCACCCCGGGCGCGGGATGGCGGCTCCTCTCCGCTCAGGGCACGGAGATCAAACCCGCCGCGTGACCGTCACAGGGTCGCGGCGGCGGCCTTGGCGGCGGCGGGGAGCGCGTCGGCGACCCGGGTGAGGGCCTCCTCGTCGTGCGCGCCCGACAGGAACCAGGCCTCGTACGCCGAGGGCGGGAGGTAGACGCCCTGGTCGAGCATGGCGTGGAAGAACGCCTTGAAAGCGTCGGTGTTCTGGGTCTGCGCGTCGGCGAAGTCGCGCACCTGGCGGTCGGTGAAGAAGACGGAGAACAGGTTGCCCGCCGTCTGGAGGCGGTGCGGGACCCCCGCCGCCGTCAGCGCCTCGGTCGCGGCCTGGGCCACCGTGGCGGCCGCCGCGTCGACCCTGGCGTACACCTCGGTGTCGAGGGCACGGAGGGTCGCCAGGCCCGCGGCGCAAGCCAGCGGGTTGCCCGACAGCGTGCCCGCCTGGTAGACGGGGCCCTCGGGGGCGAGGCGGGCCATGACGTCGGCCCGGCCGCCGAAGGCCGCCGCCGGGAAGCCGCCGCCCATGACCTTGCCGAACGTCATCAGGTCGGCGTCGACTTGGTCGAGGCCGTACCAGCCTGACGGGGAGACGCGGAAGCCCGTCAGCACCTCGTCGACGATCAGCAGCGCGCCGTTGGCCGTGCACAGCTCGCGCAGGCGGGCGTTGAAGCCGTCGAGCGGCGGGACGATGCCCATGTTCGCCGGGCACGCCTCGGTGATCACGCAGGCGATCTCGGCGGACGCGAACGCCTCCTCCACCGCCTCGATCGAGTTGTACGGCAGGACGATCGTGTCCGCCGCGGAGGCGCCCGTCACGCCCGGCGTGTCGGGGAGGCCGAACGTGACCACGCCGGAGCCGGCCGAGGCGAGCAGCGCGTCGACGTGCCCGTGGTAGCAGCCCGCGAACTTGATCACCTTGGACCGTCCGGTGAAGCCGCGCGCCAGCCGCACGGCGCTCATCGTCGCCTCCGTGCCCGAGCTGACCAGGCGCAGCTTCTCGACGGGGGCGACCCTGGAGACGATCTCCTCGGCCAGTTCGACCTCGCCGGGCGTGGCCGTGCCGTACGAGAAGCCGCGGGCGAGCGCGTCGGAGACCGCCTCGACGACCGCGGGGTGGCGGTGGCCGAGGATCATCGGACCCCACGAGCAGACCAGGTCGACGTAGCGGTTGCCGTCGACGTCGGTGATGTAGGGGCCCTGCCCAGAGGCCATGAAGCGCGGCGTGCCCCCTACGGCGCCGAATGCGCGGACCGGGGAGTTGACACCTCCCGGCACGACGGCGCGGGCGCGGGCGAACAGGCCTTCGGAGTGCTGTGTACGGGTCACGGGTTCCAGGTTAGCCCCGGCCACCCGCCGCCCCGGAGACGGCTAGTCGGCCAGCCATTCCAGGACGCGGAGCGGGTCGGGGAGCGGCCGGCCGTCGGGAGGGCGCAGCCAGGAGACCGGCTGGCCCGTGGGCAGCGTGGACGGCGGCGCGAGCACGTAGCTGTCGCGGCAGTGCCAGCGCAGGCCCGGGGTGTCGTCGATGGTGGCCGGGTCGCAGTCGAGCTGGCAGGACCACCACTCGTCCTCGTCCTCGGGGTTGCCGCGGGTGGCCACATAGAACAAGACCCGGTCGCCGTTGGCGGCGACCGGGCCTGAGTCTGCCCCGGCGTTGTCGATCCGTGTGAGGGCCGACAGGCCGGTGCCGAGGGGTACGTCGAAGACGTCGAACACGCGACCGGTGGGGAGGATCACGTTGGCCTCGGGCTCACGCTGCCACCAGCGGGTGAGCTGGGTGGCGTCAGTGGTGGCCTGGAGGCTCCAGGCCGGGGAGAGCGGGTGCGCGCCCGGGTCGGGACAGCCGATGCGGTCGCAGGAACACGCGCGGGCGCCCCTGCGCAGCGGGTAGGCACCGGGCACGCTCGGCCAGCCCAGGGCCGCGTAGCCGAGCACGGAGTCGATCCGGGTCGGGCGCGACCGCTTTTTGGTACGCCGAGCGAGTGGTACCCCCACCATGGTGTGTCTCCCGTCGATCGCGGTGCCTGAAGCGGCCCCGTCTCCCGGGCTGCACGCACACACGGGACACACCAGCACCTGCTATCACAGTTTACCGCACAGACCTCAGGAGTTAGCGGGAAACCCCCCGGTTGGAGACCCGAGCCACCTCGATGGCCTGGGGAAAGGGCCTCGCCGGGTCCGCCTCGGCGTGCCGAGGGGGACGACGTGTCAGAGGCGGCGTGCCACCTCGGTGGCCCAGTACGTGAGGATCAGGTCGGCGCCGGCCCGCTTGATCGAGACCAGCGACTCCATGATCATCCGCTCGCGGTCGATCCAGCCGTTGGCGGCGGCGGCCTCGATCATCGAGTACTCGCCGCTCACCTGGTAGGCGGCGACGGGCACGTCCACGTGCGCGCGGAACTGGCTGATGACGTCGAGGTAGGGCAGCGCGGGCTTGACCATGACGGCGTCGGCGCCCTCGGCGATGTCCAGCCGGACCTCGCGCAGCGCCTCCTCCAGCGGGCCCGCGGGGTCCTGCTGGTGCGAGCTGCGGTCGCCGAACTGCGGCGCGCACTCGGCGGCGTCGCGGAACGGGCCGTAGAAGGCCGAGGCGTACTTCGCGGTGTAGGCGAGGATCGGCACGTCGGCGTGGCCGTCGGCGTCGAGCGCCGCCCGGATCGCGCCGACCTGGCCGTCCATCATGCCGCTCGGCGCCACCATCTGCGCCCCGGCACGGGCCTGGGCCACCGCGACGGACGCGTACCGCTCCAGGGTCGCGTCGTTGTCGACGTCTCCGGACTCGGTGAGGATGCCGCAGTGCCCGGTGTCGGTGAACTCGTCGAGGCAGGTGTCGGCCATCACCACGGTGGTGTCGCCCACCTCCGCGATCACGTCCCGCAGGGCCACCTGCAGCACGCCGTCGGGGTCGTCGGCGGCCGAGCCGCGGGCGTCCTTGACGGCCGGGATGCCGAAGAGGATCAGCCCGCCCACGCCGGCCTCGGCCGCCTCGCGGGCGGCCTTGCGCAGGGAGTCGCGGCTGTGCTGCACCACGCCCGGCATCGAGGCGACAGGGTGCGGCTCGGTGATGCCCTCCTTCACGAACATGGGCAGGATCAGGTCGGCGGGGTGCAGCCTGGTACCCGCCACCATCCGCCGCAGCGCCGCCGTACGGCGCAACCTGCGAGGACGGGCGACGGGGAACTCGGCACTCACTTGGCTCTCCTCCTGGCGCCTCGGCGGTTCTGAGAAGGCCGGCGCGGGGTGTCGCCGGCGGCGACGGCGGCGTGCCGCTGTTTCGCACCGTACTCCGCCAGCGCGGCGGCGAGGGCGGAAGCGGACGGACGGTCCGCCATGACGTCGACGCGGAGCCCGAACTCCTCGGCCGTCTTGGCCGTCTGCGGCCCGATGACCGCGATCACGGTGACGTTGTGCGGCTTACCCGCGATGCCCACCAGGTTCCGCACCGTCGAGGACGAGGTGAACAGCACCGCGTCGAACCCGCCACCCTTGATCGCCTCGCGGATGGGCGCGGGCGGCGGCGCGGCCCGCACGGTGCGGTAGGCGGTGACGTCGTCGCACTCCCAGCCCAGCTCGGTCAGCCCGGCGACGAGCGTGTCGGTGGAGATGTCGGCGCGCGGCAGCAGCACCCGGTTGATCGGGTCGAGCATCGAGTCGTACGGCGGCCACTCGGCCACCAGCCCCTCGGACGACTGCTCACCCGACGGCAGCAGGTCGGGCTTCACCCCGAACTCCACCAGCGCCCTGGACGTGGCGTCGCCCACGGCCGCGACCTTGAGCCCGGCGAAGGCACGGGCGTCGAGCCCGTACTCCTCGAACTTCTCACGCACCGCCTTGACCGCGTTGGCGCTGGTGAACGCCACCCACTCGTAGCGCCCTGTGACCAGGCCCTTGATGGCGCGGTCCATCTGCTGCGGGGTGCGCGGCGGCTCGACCGAGATGGTCGGCACCTCCTCGGGCACCGCGCCGTAGGAGGTGAGCTGCTCCGACAGGCTCTTGGACTGCTCCTTGGTGCGCGGCACCAGGACCCGCCAGCCGAACAGCGGCTTGGTCTCGAACCACGAGAGCTTCTCGCGCAGCCCGACCGCCTCGCCGACGACGATCAGCGCGGGCTCGGTGAAGCCCGCGTGCTTGAGGTCGGCCTGCAGGCGGCCGAGCGTGGAGACCACCGTGTACTGCTCGGTGGTGGTGCCGCCGCTGCTGACGGCGACGGGCGTGCTGTCGGGCTTGCCGCCCGCGATCAGCGCCTTGCCGATCGGGACGGCCTCGCCGATGCCGTTGTAGATGACCAGCGTGCCGCGGCAGGCGGCGTGCGCGGACCAGTCCTGCTCCTGCGCGGCGTCGACGACCCGGAACTCGGGGACGGCGGTCGCCGGCGGGATGCCCGCGTAGGTGAGCACCGCCGTGGCAGGCGGCACGCCGGGCACGATCTCGAAGTCCACCTCCGCCGCGGCACACGCCGCGACCTCCTCGGTGATCGAGGAGAACAGCATCGGGTCGCCCTCACACAGACGGACCACGAGCTGACCCGCCAGGGCGCGCTTGACGAGGTCGCCGCGCGCGACCTCCACGCCCTCGCGGCAGTGACGAAGCAGCGGGCCGAACTGTTCCTCGTCGAGGACGACCGCGTCGGCCTTGGCGAGGAGCTCGGCGCCGCGAAGCGTGAGCAGGTTCGGGTCGCCGGGACCCGCGCCTACGAACGCGACGAAACCGGAGGTTGGACTATCGGAGCTCAATGAGACTGCTCCCCCATCAATCTGTCGGCCCCTTCGGCGATCATCTCGGCCGCCAGCAGGCGCCCCAGGCTCTCAGCCGCCGAAGGTGCACCGGCGGTGGACTTGCGGACCGCCTGCCTGCCGTCGAGAGCGACGACAGTGGCGGTCAGGTTCAAAGTGTGCCCGTCATCGACCGCGAAAGCACCCACAGGAGCAGAGCACCCGGCTTCGAGGGCGGACAGCACCGTACGCTCGGCGGTCACCGCGGAACGGGTCCGCGGGTCGTCGAGCACCCCGAGGAAGCCGACCAGGTCGGCGCGGTCCGCGAGGCACTCCACGGCCAGCGCACCCTGGCCAGGGGCGGGCAGCAGCTCCTCGATCTCGAAGATCTGCGAGATCTCGGAGTCGCGGCCGATCCTGGTCAGGCCCGCCGAGGCGAGCACGACGGCGTCGAGCTCGCCTGAGGTTACCTTGCCGATGCGGGTGTCGGCGTTGCCCCGGATCGGGACGTACTCCAGGTCCGGCCTGAGGGCGCGCAGCATGGCGATCCTGCGCGGCGAACCGGTGCCGACCCTGGCGCCGGGCGCCAGGTCGTCGAACTTGACGGGGCCCACCAGCGCGTCGCGGTGATCGTGCCTGGCGGGGATCGCGGCCAGCGTGAAGCGTGGGTCCTGGGTGGTCGGCAGGTCCTTGAGCGAGTGGACGGCGAAGTCGATGCCGCCCTCGACCAGCTTGTCGCGCAGCGCGCTGACGAACACGCCGGTGCCGCCGAGCTGGACGAGCTGGGCCTTGGTCACGTCCCCGAAGGTCGTGACGCCGACCAGCTCCACAGCCCGCCCGGTGCGCTCGGTGTAGGCGTCGGCGACCATCTGCGACTGCGTGGTCGCCATCAGGCTGCGTCTGGTTCCGAGTCGTAGGGTCACAGCTCCATCTCCCTCACGGCCTCGGGCATCTTCGGATCCAGGTCGAACAGCTCGCGCAGCGCTTCCGCATAATGATCGCCTCCCGGGGAGGTGGCGAGCTGTTTGACACGCACAGTCGGCTCGTGAAGCAGCTTGTCGACGACACGCTGCACGGTCAGGGTCACCTCGTCCCGGGTTTTCGCGTCGAGGTGGGGGATGCGCATCATGAGACGGCCCAGTTCGGCCTCCACCACGTCGGCCGCCTTGGTGCGCAGCGCCACCACGGTCGGGGTGACCTTGGACGCGCGCTCCGCGCCGAGGTAGGCGGCGAGCTCCTCGGCGACGAGCTCCCGGACGGAGGCGACGGAGTCGCCCTCACGCGAGCCGATGCCCGACTGCTGGATGGTCTCCAGGTCGACCAGCGTCACGCCGGGGACGGCCCGGACCTCGGGGTCGATGTCGTGGGGAAGCGCCAGGTCGAGGAGGAACACGCCGCTGCTGAGCATGTCGGGGGTGATCAGGTGGTGGCCCGCGCCGGTGCAGGTGATGACGAGGTCGGCCGCCGCAAGCTCTCGGGGAACCGCGGAGAACTCCACCGCCCTGCCGCCGACCTGGTCGGCAAGGCGCACGCCGCGCTGGTACGTCCGGTTGGCCACCACGATGTCGGTGACGCCCGCCCGTGCCAGAGTGACGGCGGCGAGCGAGCTCATCGAGCCCGCGCCCACCACCAGCGCCCGGCGGCCCGCCAGCTCGCCCGCCAGCGCGAGCCCGGCGGTCACCAGCGAGGCCCCGGCGTGGTCGATGCTGGTGTCGGTGTGGGCGCGCTTGCCGACGCGCAGCGCCCGCTGGACGACCTCGTTCAGCGTCGCGCCGACCGTGCCCTGCTTCTGCCCCAGCTTGAGCGCCTGGCGCACCTGGCCGAGGATCTGGCCCTCGCCCACCACCATCGAGTCGAGGCCGCACACCATCGAGAAGAGGTGCTCGACGGCGCGGTCCTCGTAGTGGACGTACAGGTGCGGGGTCAGCTCGTCGAGCGGAACGCCCGAATGGACGCTCAGCAGATGGCTGACGGAGTTGACGGCCGCGTGGAAGCGGTCGACCGCGGTGTAGACCTCGACCCGGTTGCAGGTCGAGACCACCATGGTCTCCGCCACGCAGACGTCCTGCTGCACGTCGTGCAGCAGTTTGACGAGCGCGTCACCGGCTACCGAGACGCGTTCGAGCAGAGCCACGGGAGCGGTCCGGTGGCTGAGTCCGATGGTCAGAACACTCATTGACTGTCCACGGCCATGAGCGGCCCCCCAGCTTTGCGTTGCTCGTGGAACGCAAGGATCTGTAGTTCTATGGATAGGTCGACTTTACGGACATCGACGCTTTCAGGCACGGCGAGCACGACGGGGGCGAAGTTCAGGATGCTGGTCACCCCTACCGCTACCACGCGGTCACACAGCCCCTGAGCCGCCTCCGCCGGCGTCGCCAGAACCACGATCGAAACTCCACGCCGTTTGATCACGGCTTCCAGTTCGTCGATGTGCTCAACATTCAACCCCGCAATGTCGTCGCCTACGACCTCGGGGTCGGCGTCGACCAGAGCGGCGATGCGGAAGCCACGGGAGACGAACCCGCCGTAGTTGGCGAGCGCGCGGCCGAGGTTGCCGACGCCGACGATGGCGACCGCCCAGTCCTGGGTCAGGCCGAGCTCGCGGGAGATCTGGTAGACCAGGTACTCGACGTCGTAGCCGACACCACGGGTGCCGTACGAGCCCAGGTGCGACAGGTCCTTGCGAAGCTTGGCCGAGTTGACCCCGGCTGCCGATGCCAGGTCTTCGGAGCTCACCGTCGTGATCGCGCGCTCCGCCATCCCGTGCAGCGCCCGCAGATACAACGGGAGCCTGGCGACCGTTGCCTCGGGTATGCCACGGTCACGGGACTGCGTCGGGCTCTTCACGTGCCGGAGCTCCAGGGGAACGGGCGGCCTTGGGGGCCGCGTGAATGGAAGCGAACCGCCTTTCAGGTTAATCCTTTTGTGAAGCGATGCACAAAGTCACCGAGGCAGGGGCGCTACGGTGGGAGCCATGCACCACATCACCTTGCTCGGCAGGCCCGGCTGTCACCTCTGCGAGGACGCCCGCGAGGTCATCGCCAAAGTGGCTGACGAGCTGGGAGTGACATGGGAGGAGATCGACATCGACTCCTCCGGCGAGCTGCGCGACAAGTACGGCGAGATGATCCCCGTCACCCTGGTCGACGGGGTCCAGCACGACTTCTGGCGCGTCTCGGAGGACCGGCTGCGGGCCGCGCTCGCCTAGCTAGTCCGCTCGCCTAGTCAGCTCGCCTAGTACATCGCGGTCGGCAGCGGCACCACCTTGGCCGCGTTGACGTTCAGCTCGATGACGTTGGTGGCCAGCACCATCGCCTGGCGCTCGTTGAGGAACCGCTCGACGTGCGGCTGGCGCTGGTGGTCGCGGTAGGCCACCTCGTCGCGGTAGAGCTCGTAGACGATGCGCTGCAACGGCGCCGACTTGACCGCGTGGCAGGCGTAGACAAGTGTGTCGGGTTCGCTACGTCGCACGACCTCCACGGTCTGCTCGGCGAGGCGGTCGAACGCGGCTCCCGAGCCGTCCATGAGGGTGAAGACGGTCAGCAGGCCGTAGATGCTCGGCGAGGGCCTGCCGGAATCGGGCTGCTGCTGTGGCTGCTGGCGCTGCTGCGCCTGGTGCGGGCCGGTGGAGAAGAGCTCGGCCCCCGGGTAGACGGCGTCGGCGCCGGGCATGGAGTACTCCTGGCGCGGCACGTCCTGCTGGGCGGGGCCGCCGTGCCTGCCGTTCATGATGTAGCCCGTCGACGGGCCGGCCTCGGGCGGGGACGTCATCCGGGCCGCGTAGTCGACCTCCTGGTCGCCCGCCCGGTACTCGGCCACCAGGTCGCCCAGGCCCGACCTGCGGGGCTGCACGGCCGGCGGCGGCATCTCGGGCGCGACGACGGGCGGAGGCATGGGCGATCTCGACGACACGGTGGGCGCCTGCTGCTCCGCTGCCGCGGCGCGGCGCGGCGACGGCCGCCGTTCCTGCTCGACTTCGACCTCGTCCTCGTCGTCCTCGTACGGGGCCAGCGGGCGCAGCACGCAGTACCAGATGGCGGCGGCGGCCACCACGAACAGCGCGGTGGTGAAGATCCCCGGCACGGAGAACCGCACCGCGCCGATCAGCGCGATGCCCGAGGGCGCGATGACGGCGACGGCGTGCAGGTTGTCGGTGTCGTACTCGTCGCCGTTGCGCCACTTGAGCCCGGCGAACACCGCGGCCGCGAGCAGGACCAGCACGTCGACGATGTGCACGCCGAGCAGCAGCTTGTCGGGGATCAACCCCCAGTGACCGGAGCCCGTGGGCAGCAGCTTGGTCATCTTGCCGCTGTTGAGCAGCGGGTCGGCGACGAGGATCACCGAGGCGGTGATGGTGATCGCGATGCTGTAGAGCCAGGCCGCGAATTTCGGGGGGGCCTTTTCGCTCAGGAGCTGGATCAGCCCGATTCCCAGCCAGAGGGGAGCGAGCAGCGATCCGGTGAGTTGATAGATCTTGAACGTGGCCGTGCCGAACCCCATGAGGTAGCCGACACCGATCACGCCCAGTGACACGCAGAGCGCCACGGCTGCAACGGTCCAGGCGATCAGCCACCCCTCAGGGTCGTCACGCAACCTTCTGATCAGGGCACCCGCGGCGATCGCGGCGAGAAGGGCACCGGCGAAGGCGATGACAGCGACAAGGATCTCCATGGTGACTCCAATGCTGCCGGACGATGCCTCCCAGCCGGTAGCCGAAGAGGGAACGGGTCGGTCCAACACGGTATCCGCCGATTACGGCTAGTCCTGCCTAGCCCAAGCGGATTGTGGAATTTCCGGTTGATTTCTAGAGTGTTCGAGCAGCCGCACCCCTTACCCCGTAGGGATACCGGATGCCTGACTCGTGGCCGTTCGCCGGGCTACTCACTCCAGCGCTCGCTGGCCCCGCCCGGACGAGCGAGCTTGCCGTGCGCGAAGACGTCCGCGCAGAAAGCAGCGCGGAGGTGGTCTCCGACGACCAGCGCACGCTGGTGCTGCGCGCCAAGACCGGAAACACGGAGGCTTTTGGCACGCTCTACGACCGTTATGTGGACCTCGTCTACCGCTACATCTACTTCCGGGTCGGCTCGCACCAGCTCGCCGAGGACCTGACCAGCGAGACCTTCCTGCGCGCGCTTCGCCGCATCACCGACTTCACCTGGCAGGGACGCGACTTCGGCGCCTGGCTCGTGACCATCGCCAGGAACCTGGTGACCGACCACTTCAAGTCCGGGCGCTACCGGCTGGAGATCTCCACCGGAGAGGTGATCGACGTCCCGCTCGACGGCGCGCACATCCCGGAGAACGCCGTGGTCACGGCGATCGTCAACGACCGGATCCTGCGCGCCGTCCGGGACCTCAACCCGGAGCAGCAGGAGTGCGTCGTCCTCCGGTTCCTGCACGGCCTGTCACTGGCGGAGACCGCGTTGATCATGGGGAAGAAGAGTGGAGCGATCAAAGCGCTGCAGTTCCGGGCGATCCGCGCGCTGGCCAGAGCGCTCAAGAACGACCTCGAATGACCCGTCCCGGCCGCGGCCGGGAGCGTCCAGGGACACGCCGCGTAACCTCCCCCTGAGGCGCTTCGTTAGGCAGGTGTCACGGCCGGGTATTCTCGCGGGGGCCTCAGGGAGCAGTCATGGGTAGGGCGCGCAGATCGCGCGAACGCGTGCTGGACCAGCTGTCGGAGCTGGGAAGGCGGCCGCTCGGCGGCGGCCCGGAGGCCGCATTCCGCGACCGGCTGCGTCACGAGCTCCTTTCGGCGCAGGCCCCCGACCCCGTCAGGCCCGCCAGGCACGGCCACCGCCTCCCCGCCAGACGACGCCTGTCCCCGTTCTCCCAGCTCGCCACGTTCGCTCTGGCGGCCGTCATGATGGTGTCGGCCTTCGCCACCTACCAGTCGGTGCCCGGCGACACGCTCTACCCGCTCAAGCGCGCCGCCGAGAGCACCCTCGTGCGGCTCAGCCACGACGACGTGGAACGGGCGCAGCGCGAGCTCGACTCGGCCAAGAGCAGGGCCTCCGAGGTCGCCCGGCTCCTCGGCTCGTCCAACGACGGCCCCCTGGTCACCAAGACGCTCAAGGACATGGACGAGTCCACCCGCTCCGGCATCAACAGGCTGGAACGGGTCGAACCGCGCTCCCCCAAGATCAAGCGCTTCGCCCGGGACCAGAAGAACATGGTCGAGCCGATGCTGGAACAGCTCAACGAAGTACAGCACGACCAGGCCACGGGCTACCTGGACTACATCCAGGGGCTGGAGGCGCCGGGCTAGGTAAGCTGAGGCGCATGTGGCGGCTAATTCGACGACGGCATGACGTGGAGGCGGAGATCGCCGGCGAAGCAGCCGCGGCTGCCGCTGTCACGGCTCCCCCGGCCGAGCCCGACCTGCAGGCGGCGGCCTTCTTCGACGTCGACAACACGATGATGCGTGGCGCCTCGATCTACCACTTCGCCAGAGGGCTGGCCACGCGCGGCTTGTTCACCACGTCCGACCTGCTCAAGTTCGCGGTCGGGCAGGCGGTCTTCAGGCTCGGCGGCAACGAGAACCCCGAGCACATCAAGGTCGCCCGCGAGACGGCGCTGGCGTTCGTCGCGGGCGCCAAGGTCGACGACGTGGTGCGGCTCGGCGAGGAGATCTACGACGAAGTCATGGCCGACCGCATCTGGGGCGGCACCCGCGCGCTCGCCCAGAGCCACCTGGACGCCGGCCAGCGGGTGTGGCTGGTGACCGCCACGCCCGTCGAGCTGGCCCGGGTGATCGCCCAGCGGCTCGGCCTGACGGGCGCGCTCGGCACGGTCGCCGAGACCAGCGACGGCGTCTACACCGGGCGGCTGGTCGGCGACCTGCTGCACGGCCCCGCCAAGGCCGAGGCGGTGCGCGCGCTGGCCCGCCGCGAGGGCCTCGACCTGACCAGGTGCACCGCCTACAGCGACTCGGCCAACGACCTGCCCATGCTGTCGCTGGTCGGCCACGCCGTGGCCATCAACCCCGACGGCGAGCTGCGCGAGCACGCCAGGAAGCACGGCTGGCCCGTCAAGGACTTCCGCACCGGCCGCAAAGCGACGCTGACCGCGCTGCCGATCGCCGCGGGCATCGGCGCGGTGGCGGGCGGCATCGCCGCGGGCATCGCGCTCCGCAGGCACTACCGCACCCCCCAGTAGCGCCGCGTCTCACGCCCGACGGCACCGGAAAGGCGCCCGCCTGTGCAGGCGCCGGGGCGCCTTTGGGCGGGCCACCCCGGCATGCCTCACTTCAGCCGGTCGAACAACTTCTGCGCGTCCGGCTGCTTCCACACGATTCTGTTCTGGTCCTTGGGATCGGGGAGCCACGGGACCATGACGAACGACGGCTGGCCGCGCCCCAACCTGCTCGCGAGACCGTACATCACCTCCAGATCGAGGTCCCCGTCGGTGACGACCGACCGGCTGACCACGTCGAGGAAGGGCCGGAGCTTGGCCGGGTCGGTAAGCCCCTTCCTCGCCTTCGCCAACATCACGCGCAGGAGCGTCACCTGCCGCTTGATCCGCTGGATGTCGGATCCGTCGCCGTAGTGCCGCAGCCGCATGTACCCCAGCGCCTGCTCGCCGTTCAGGTGGCTGGTGCCCGCCGGAAGCTTCAGCCTGGACGCCTTGTCGCTCACCGGCGTCCTGAGCTTGACCTCCACTCCGCCCAGGGCGTCGACCACGTTCTTGAAGCCGGTGAAGTCCACCACGACGAAGTGGTCCACGCGAACCTTCGTGAGCTTCTCCACCGTGGCGACGGCGCACGACACCCCACCGGTGTCGAACGCGGAATTGATCATGTCTCTTCTGGGGGGCGCGGATCCGCACGAGGGGATCTGCACCATCGAGTCGCGCGGGAAGCTGATCACGGTCGCCCCGCCGCCGCCCTCGGGCAGGTGCACGAGCATCATGGTGTCGGACCGCGCGCCCCCGCCTCCGGTCGAACGGGCCTGCGCCGGGCCGTACCTGGTGTTGCCCTCGCCCTGGCGGGTGTCGGAGCCGATCACCAGCACGTTCAACGCGCCCGTCAGCTTCGCGGGACGCGCGCCCACCGGCGGCGGCACGGTCTGGCGCCCGCTCAGCACCAGCGTGGGAACCGCGACCGCCAGCGCGGTGGCTACGGCGACCAGCCCGGCCATGAACCAGCCCATCCGCAGCCGGCGCGGGCGCTCCCGCAGCAGGCGCTGCCGCTGGCGCGCCAGCGTGACCGGAGGCTCGTGCTCCAGGTCTCTGCCGAGGTCGCGGAGCATCTTCAGGTCGTCCATGGTCACGCCTCCTCCAGCATGGGGTTGGTGTCGCCCAGGGCGGCGCGCACCTTCCGCCTGCCCCGGTTGAGGCGGGAGCGCACGGTGCCCACGGGGATGTCGAGCGCCCGTGCGACCTCCTCGTAGCTGAGATCGCCCCAGGCGATCAGCAGCAGCACGTCGCGGTCCTTGGCGGGCAGCGCGGCGAGGGCGCGGGCCAGCTCCGGCCTGGACGCCTGCGCGGTGACCCCGGCGGCCACCCGGTCGGCGGGCGACTCCACCTCGGCGTCGACCGGGGCACGCTGGAACGCGCGGTAGCGGGCTCCCTCGGTGCGGCGGTGCCGGGAGATGAGCTTGGTGAGAATGCCGAAGAGCCACGGCCTGGCGTCGGGGTAGGCCAGGTCGTAGCTCTTCCTGCGGGAGAAGGCGACCAGGAACGTCTCGCCGACGAGGTCCTCGGCGGGCTCGGGGCCGAGCCGTTTGGAGACGTACCTGTAGAGCATGGCGGAGTAGCGGTCGAACAGCTCGGCGAACGCCTCGGGTTCCGTTAACGAGGCGCTGACGAGGTCCGAGTCCACACTCCTGGTGGCGGGTTGCGTGATCATCTCCGCCCTTCTGTGGGGAGCCGGTCAAGGATGTCTCGCCACAACCCGCCCTTGTGGTTCACAGCTCCTTGCGCGCTCCTCCGTCGATGGCGAGGTCCGCGCCCGTCGTACTGCCGGAACGGGGTGAGACGAGCAGCGCGACGGCGTCAGCCACCTCCTGCGGGTCGACGAGGCGGCCGGTGGACAGCTTCATCATCTCGGGGGCGACCTGGTTGATGACGCTGTCCCTGTCGGTTCCCACCATCCCGGACATGACGTCGGCCGCGCCGCCCTCCTTCGTCCACCAGTCGGTGAGGACGGGCCCGGGAGTGACCGTGTTCACCCGGATGCCCTGCGGGCCGTACTCCTCGGCGACCGCCCTGCCCACGTTGGCCAGCGCCAGTTTGGCGGCGCCGTAGTCGACGTTCAGCGCGCCCGGCTGCCAGGCCAGGCTGCTGGAGACGTTGACGATCGAGCCGCCGCCGCGCCCCACCATCACCGGCAGGGCGGCGCGGATCAGCCGGATCGGCGAGAACAGGTTGAACTCGAACATCGCCTGCCAGTCGGCGTCCTCCAGGGGCAGGAAGCCGAAGCGGGGCAGGGTCACGCCGGGCGGCGGGCCACCGGCGTTGTTGACCAGGATGTCCAGCCCGCCGAACTCCCGCACCGCGTGGTCGATCACCTGGGCGGGCGCCTGCGGGTCCATCAGGTCGGCGGCGACGTGCACCGCCTTCTCCGGCAGCTCGCCGGTGCGGGTCCGGGAGACGGCCACGACATGGGCGCCCTCGTCGGCCAGGGTGCGGGCGATGGCCAGGCCGATGCCCTTGGACGCGCCGGTGACGACGGCGACGCGGCCGGACAGTTGCAGATCCATGAGGGGGTTCCTCTTCCGTGCTCGGTGTTTCAACCAACGTGTGGAGAACACCGGCACGGCCCCGCCGGTTGCGTCAGAGGAAGGGCGGGAACGCGTGGCCCCTGCGCAGCCTCAGCTCGTTCAGCAGCTGCTGGATGACCTCGCGCACGTGGTCGGTGAGGTTGAACACCAGCATCGGGTCGTCGGCGGCCGACGACTCGTACTCGTCGGTGCGGATCGGCTCGCCGAACTCGATCATCCACTTGGACGGCAGCGGCACCAGGCCGAGCGGCCCGAGCAGCGGGAAGAACGGGGTGATCGGCAGGTACGGCAGGCCGAGCAGCCTGGCCAGCGACGGCAGATCGCCGATCTTCGGGTAGATCTCCTCGGCCCCCACGATCGCGGTGGGCACGATCGGGACGCCGGCGCGGATGGCCGAGGCCACGAACCCGCCCCTGCCGAAGCGCTGGAGCCGGTAACGCTCGGAGAACGGCTTGCCCACGCCCTTGAAACCCTCGGGGAACACCCCGACCAGCTCGCCCTTGCGCAGGAGGCGGTCGGCGTCTTCGGGGCAGGCGAGCGTGTGGCCGGTCTTGCGTGACAGGTGGCCGAGCACCGGAAGCTGGTAGACCAGGTCGGCGCCGAGCAGCCGCAGCGGCCTGCCCACCTCGTCGTGTAGCGCGACCTGCATCATCAGCGCGTCGACCGGCAGCGTGCCCGAGTGGTTGGCGACCACCAGCGCGCCGCCCTCGTCGGGCACGTTCTTCAGCTCGAGGGTCTCGACCCTGAACCAGTGCCGGTAGAGCGGCCTGATCAGTTCGAGCAGCACCTTGTCGGTCAGCTCCGCGTCGTAGCCGAAGTCGTCGACCTCGTACTCGCCCGTGATGCGCCTGCGCAGGAAGGCCAGCGCGCCGGCTAGCGGATCGGGTTCCTCCGTCACCAGATGCCTCCGAGCGGGTGCAGGTCCCGTGAGCGCAGGAAGTCGTCGAACGCCGCGCCGGTCGTGAACTTGGGCTTCCAGCCAAGCTCGGACTCCAGCTTTTCTGAGTCGACGACGCGGCCGTAGCTCATCAGCCTGAGCTGCTCCGGCGAGTACTCGACCAGGCCGGCCCGGCGCGCGGCGCTGCCGAGCAGCCGGAAGGCGGGCGCGAACAGCGGGAGCGACAGCCGCCCCGCCCTGCGCGCGCACTGGGAGAGCAGCAACACGCCCGCCCCGGCCACGTTGAACGTGCCGGGGTGGTCTTCGGTCGCCATCCGCCGCAGCACCTCGACCGCGTCGTCCTCGTGGACGAACTGCAGCCGAGGGTCGAAGCCGAACACGGTCGGCAGCACCGGCTGGGTGAAGTATCGGGTCAGCGGCGAGTCGACCCGCGGGCCCATGAAGTTGGCGAAGCGCAGCAACGACACGGTGACGTCGGGACGGCGGCGCGCGAAACCGCGCACGTAGCCCTCGACCTCGACCGCGTCCTTGGCGTAACCGTGGCTGGGGCCGTCCTGCGGCTCCAGATCCTCGGTGAACACCGCCGGATCCCTGGGCGACGAGCCGTACACGGCCGTGGTCGAACGCACCACGACCCTGCGGACGGTCGCCGACCGCTGGCAGGCGCCGAGCAGTTGCATGGCGCCGATGACGTTGTGCTCCTTCATCACGGCCCTGCCCGCGCTCCGCGACGGAGCGCTCACCAGGCTCATGTGCACAACGGTGTCGATGTCGGCGGCCGCGATCACCTGAGCGATGTCGGGGCTGCGCAGATCGACCCGGACGAACTCCGTCCGGCCGAGAGAGGCGCCGCCATCACGAGTCAGCGAGGGCGGCGGCACAGTGTCCACTCCGATGACGCGGCTGATGTCCGGATCCGCAGCGAGAACGCTCGCCACCCGGGCGCCGATGTGGCGCGAGACCCCGGTGACGAGCACGGTGTGGGTCATCAGCGCCTCGCAGCTGCGTCGTCTACTTCTTGTTACGCCGCTGGATGCGCGTCTTCTTGAGCAGCTTGCGGTGCTTCTTCTTGGCCATCCGCTTGCGGCGCTTCTTGATCACAGAGCCCACGGGACCCCCAGGTACTGATAGCAAGTCTGAATCGATGTGCGAGCGCACACCGGCTCACAGACTACCGGCGATCGACGGTAGATCGCCCCTTGGGGGGTGAGCCCGGCCGCGCCGCGGCGACCGGGTCTCTCCCGCGACCGTATTCACGGCGTACGGGAACGCCGCTACTCCGCCATCAGCCTGCCTCGATGTAGGCCTCCCGGAGATAGTCGTGCACCGCCTGCTCCGGCACTCGGAACGACCGGCCGACGCGGATGGCCGGCAACTCGCCCGAGTGCACGAGTCGGTACACCGTCATCTTGGAGACCCTCATGACCGTGGCCACTTCGGCCACCGTCAGGAACTTCACCTCGCTGAGAGGTCTTTCGCCTGCACCCATCGGACGCCTCTTCCGCACGTGTATCCGGATTATCCCCACTGGTGCCATTGCTCACGCACGTGTACTGCCGTTAGCGTAAGTCGGGACTCCGAGCGCGCAAACCCCCTATTTTCTCAGTCGGCGGAGCCACCTGTCAGTCAAACCAGCAAAGTCGCTGGCCAGCACCCGGTTCGAGCCCCTCGCCCAGCCGGTTGGAACTGTCCAACTTCTCATCATTAGAGTCGCCCAGGCCGACTCAAAAGTTGGCAAAGGGACAGCGCGCCTCTTGGAATGCAGGCGCGAAAAGACGGTATCGGGAGGACCGAATTCGACTCAAAGGGCTCGTGAGACTCGTGTGACAATGCGCTCGACCAGCGGAGCGTAATGACGCGGTAGCACATTGTCATCGAGTGGCACGCAGGCCGCGATCTTGCCCTCCGCCTCCCCGAGGAACAGGGCCGGGTCGTTGCTGTCGGCGAACGCCACCGTCGGCACGCCCGCCTCGCCGGCGGCGCCCGCCCAGCCGTGGTCGGCGATGACCAGGTCCGGAGGCGTGTCCAGCTCGCTGAGCATCCGCTCCATCGGGGCCGAGTCGTGGGTGTGCACGAAACCGCCCTTCTCGTTGAGCATCGCCACTTCCTCCAGGTAGCGGATGTGGCGTGGGCGGCCGAACCCCGCCCCCGAGTACACCCAGCCCTCGGCGGGCGTCAGCAGCCTCGCACCGCGCTCGGCGGCGAACCTGGCGAGCGGCAGGTGGACGGCGAGCAGCCCGGTGGGGTGGCCGGTGGCGAACAGCAGCCTCGGGGAGTCGAGCGACAGCGCCCCGGCGATGCTGTCGGCCATCGCGTCGAGCGCGTCGATCGTCCGGTCGGGGTCGATGGTGTCCTGGCCCCAGCGGTGCCCCGGGTCTGAGACCACGCCGGCGGACTTGGCCATCAGCGCGAGGACGTCGCGGAAGGACCACGGCTGCTCGAAGGTGAGGCCCAGCATGTAGTACGCGTCGCGGTTGGCCACCGAGCTGTAGTGGTCGAGGTTGTTCTCGCGGGGGGTCGCGACGTCGCCCGCGATGCGGGTCTGGATCAGGTGTTCGCGGAGTTGGTCGCGGCTCAGCACAGCTTTCCTCGCTAGGGCATCGGATCGAGGCCGTGCAGGGGGAACACCGCGCGCCGGGTCGCCATGACCGCACGGTCAATGGGGTCCGCAGGGTCATAACCAGCGGACCAACCAGTAAATTCCGGGCTTCTACCGTCTGTCATGGTCAGCGGGGGCAGCTCGCCCGTCCGCTCCCTGACGAACCGGCGCCAGCTCTCCGGCGTCGCCGTGTCCGGGTCGAGCGGGTGGCCCGACACCTCGGCGACCAGGTGCGTCCAGGCTCGCGGCACCACCTGCACCAGCTCGTAGCCGCCACCGCCCGTGACGACCCAGCGGCCGCCCGCCGTCTCGTGCGCCAGCCGGTGCAGGGCGGCGTACGCGGTTCGCTGGCCGTCGACGCTGAGCATCAGATGGGCGAGCGGGTCGAGCGCGTGGCTGTCGCAGCCGTGCTGGGTGACCAGGATCTCCGGACGGAACTCGCGCAGCAGCGGCGGCACCACCGCGTCGAAGGCGCGCAGCCACCCCGAGTCGCCGCACCCCGCCGGGAGCGCCACGTTGACCGCCGTGCCTCCGGCCCCGGTCTCCTGGGGCAGCCCGGTGCCGGGGAACAGCGTGAGCGGGCTCTCGTGCAGGCTGATGGTCAGGACGCGCGGATCGTCGTAGAAGGCCGCCTGGACGCCGTCGCCGTGGTGGACGTCCACGTCCACGTACGCGACGCGGCCCGCGCCCTGCGACAGCAGCCAGGCGATGGCCAGCGCCGGGTCGTTGTAGACGCAGAAGCCGCTGGCCGTGTCGGCCATCGCGTGGTGCAGCCCGCCCGCGATGTTCACCGCGTGCTCGGCCGCGCCCTCCCAGACCGCGCGGGCGGCGGCGATGGACGCGCCTGCGATCAGCGCCGACGCCTCGTGGACGCCCGCGAACGCGGGGTTGTCGGACGTGCCGAGCCCAGCCGACAGGTCGGCGGCCCCCGAGACGGACACGCGCTTGACCGCCTCGATGTAGCCGCGCTTGTGCACGAGCGCCAGTTCGTCGTCGGTGGCGGGCGCGCAGCCTGCCACCTCGACCCGGTCGAGCACGCCCAGATCGCGGGCGAGCGCCATCGTCAGCTCCACCCTGACAGGGGCCAGCGGATGGCTCGGGCCGAAGTCGTAGGAGGTGAGTGCGTCGTCCCAGATGACCCGTGCGGTCTTGCTCATGCGCGCTCCCGTCCCTCGCCCTTGCGCCGACGTTACCGCAGCGTCAACGGCGAAGCTCCTAACGGTCCCGGCCCTTACGGCGGGGAAAATTCGCGTAGCCTCAGGGCATGCGCTTCGTGCGACCCTTCCAGGCCGCATGGCGATTCTTCCGGCGTCCCAAGGTCCAGGACATCACGCTCGTGATCGTCCTCGCTGTGCCGTTGGCGATCGCGCTGAGGTTCGCGATCGTCCAGAGCTCCGCGACGCGGGCCGACGTGGTCTACCTGTCGCTCTTCCTGGCCGGCACGCTCCCCCTGCTCGTCCGCCGGAGCAGACCGGTCGCCGTGGCCGCGGTCGAGTTCACGCTGGACGCCCTCTCCCTCGTCACCGGCATGGCGAGCGTCACCAGCCCGCTCTCGTCGATCGCCTTTTACAGCGTGGGGCGCCATACGCACGGCCGCACCACCGCGATCACCGCGGGGTTGGCGGCGGTCGGCTACTCGGTCCTGTTCGAGGTGACCAACCCGAACCACGGAAGCTGGGCGGCGGGCCTCGTCAACCCCGTGCTCACCATGGGGCTGGGTCAGTTCCTCAGGATCCGCGCCGAGCTCAACGAGCGCAGGCAGCGCGAGCTGGCCGACAGCGCGGTCCGCGCCGAGCGCCGGCGGATCGCCAGGGAGCTGCACGACGTCGTCGCACACCACCTCAGCGTGATCAACGCGCTGGTCGGCGGCGCCAGGGCCACCCTCCAGCCCGAGCAGGACGTCACCCGCGACGCCCTGAGCAGCGCCGAGCAGACGGCCCGCCAGGCGCTGGCCGAGATGCGCCAGCTCCTCGACGTGCTCAGGGCCGACGACGGCAGCGCCGCCGGGGCCGCGACGGGCGTGGGCGCGGCCCGGCTGCCGTCGCTCGTCCAGGAGGCCGAGACCGCCGGGCTGCCCGCCAGCCTGACCGTGACGGGCGACGCCGTGCCCCTCCCCACGGCCGTCGACCACGCCGTCTACCGGATCGTCCAGGAGGCGCTGACCAACACCCGCAAACACGCGCTGAGCGCCAGAGCCAGCGTCCGATTAGCCTACGAACCCGAGGCGGTCGAGGTGGAGGTCCTCGACGACGGCGTCGCCAAGCCCGCCGGCGCGCCCGGCTTCGGGCTCGGCGGCATGGCCGAGCGGGTGGCGCTCTGCGGCGGCCGGCTGTGGACCGGCCCCCGGCCCGAGGGCGGCTTCCGCGTGCTCGCCCGCATCCCCCTGGAGAAGGCATGATCACAGTCCTGCTGGTGGACGACCACGCGCTCGCGCGCATGGGCTTCAGGCTCATCCTCAACGCCCAGCCCGACATCAGCGTGGTCGGCGAGGCCGCCGACGGCGCGGAGGCGGTGCGCCTCAGCAAGGAGCTCGGCCCGGACGTGGTGCTGATGGACCTGCACATGCCGGGCCTCGACGGGGTGAGCGCCACCGGGCGGATCACCGGCGAGCAGCCCGACGTCAGGGTGCTCGCGCTCAGCACCTTCGACCTCGACGAGAACGTGATCGCGGCGCTGCGGGCCGGCGCCGACGGGTTCCTGCCCAAGGACGTCTCGCCGGAGGAACTGGTCGAGGGCGTCCGGGTGGTGCACAGGGGAGAGTCCGCGGTGGCGCCGCGCCTGCTCACCCGCCTGATCGGCCGCTTCGTCCGGGTGTCCGGGCCGAAGCGCGGGTCGGGCCCGTCGGAGCTGGCCGGGCTCACCGAGCGCGAGCGGGAGGTCCTCGTGCTGATCGCCCGCGGCAGGTCCAACCCGGAGATCGCCGACGCGCTGGACGTCTCCCCCTCCACGGTCAAGAACCACGTGACGAGCCTGTTCGCCAAGCTCGGCGTCAGAGACCGGGCGCAGGCCGTGATCGTGGCCTACGAGGCGGCCCTGATCACCCCTGGAGAGTAGGAGCAGGCTCCCAGAGACCGCGCGACGGAACGGTCCTCCAGCAGGACGAGAAAGCCCTCTCCAGCGGCCACGCTGGACACATGACCGCGATTCGGGCAACGAACCTGACCAAGAGCTACGGGCGGACCGTGGCCGTGTCGGACCTGTCGTTCGACGTCGAGCCCGGCCGGGTGACCGGGTTCCTCGGGCCGAACGGGGCCGGCAAGTCCACCACGATGCGCATGATCCTCGGCCTCGACCGGCCGTCCGGCGGCTCCGTCCTCGTCGACGGCCGCCCCTACGCCCAGTTGAGGCGTCCGCTCTGCAAGATCGGCGCGCTGCTCGACGCGAGAGCGGTGCACGGCGGACGCAGCGCCCGCAACCACCTGCTGGCCATCGCGCAGAGCAACGGCATCGCCGCCGGCCGGGTCGACGAGGTCCTCGACCTGGTCGGCCTGCGCGAGGTCGCCGGGCGGCGGATCGGCGGATTCTCGCTCGGCATGTCGCAACGGCTGGGCATCGCCGCCGCGCTGATCGGCGACCCGGAGATCCTGCTCTTCGACGAGCCCGTCAACGGGCTCGACCCCGACGGCATCCTGTGGATCCGCACGCTGATGCGGAAACTGGCCGCCGAGGGCCGCGCGGTGTTCGTCTCCAGCCACCTGATGAGCGAGATGGCGCAAACCGCCGACCACCTGGTCGTCATCGGCAAGGGCAGGCTCATCGCCGACACCAGCGTGGACGAGTTCATCGGGCGCAGCTCGCAGGGCTACATCCGGGTGCGCTCGCCCCGCCTGGCCGAGGTCGCCGACCTGGTCAAGGTGGGCGAGCTGCACCCCGACCACCTGCGCGTGACCGGGGTGACCGCGCTGGAGATCGGCACGATGACCGCGCGCGCCGGTCTGCCGCTGGAGGAGCTGACCTTCGTGCAGCCCTCGCTCGAAGCCGCCTACATGGAGTTGACCAAGGACAGCCTGGAGTACTCGTCATGATGGAGATCATCCGGTCCGAGTGGACCAAGATCCGTTCTGTCCGGTCCACGGTGTGGACGCTGGCCGCCACCGCGCTGCTGATGCTGGGGATCGGCGTCCTGCTGTGCGTCGCCGTGGTCAACTCGTCCTCCCCACCGCCCGACGCGGCGGCGGGCGTCCGGCTCCCCCTCGCGGGCGTCATGTTCGCGCCGGTGGCGATCGCCACGTTCGGAGTGCTGGTGATCTCCAGCGAGTACCGGACGGGCGCGATCCGGGTCTCCCTCATGGCCGTGCCGCAACGGCTGAAACTGCTGGCCGGCAAGGTCGTCGTCTTCACCGCGGTGTCGCTGGTGGTCAGCATGGCCACCGCCTTCGTCACGTTCTGGGTGGGGCAGGCGATCCTCGGGGCCGCCACGCTGAGCGACCCGGGCGCGCTCCGGACCGTCGTCGGGGTCGGCCTGTACCTGACGGCGAGCGGGCTGTTCGGCCTGGCGCTCGGCGCGCTGGTACGGCACACGCCGGGCGCGGTCGTCGCGGCCATGATGCTGATGCTGGTGCTGCCCCAGGTCACCACCATGCTGCCGGGCACGTGGGGCGCGACCGTGCACAAGTACTTCACGACCAACGCCGGAATCCAGGTGGCGACGCCGACCGGAGGCGACGCGCTCGGCCCCTGGGCGGGCTACGGCGTCTACCTCGGCTGGATCGCCGTCACGATGATCGCAGCGGCGGTTCTGCTGAAGCGGCGCGACGCGTGAACGGTCACTCGGCTCGGAGGGCGATGACAGGGTCGAGCCTGCCCGCCCTCCGAGCCGGGGCGACACCGAAGAACACCCCGACCGCCGCCGACACCCCGAAGGCCAGCGCGATCGACCACCAGGTGATCGAGGCAGGCACCGGAGTGAGCGCCTGGATGGCCAGCGCGCCGCCGACGCCGAGCAGGATGCCGACCACACCGCCGATCGTGGTCAGCAGCACCGCCTCGATGAGGAACTGGGCCAGCACGTCCCGCTGCCTGGCACCGAGCGCCTTGCGCAGCCCGATCTCACGGGTCCGCTCGCGCACGCTGACCAGCATGATGTTCGACACACCCACCCCGCCGACCAGCAGCGAGACGCCCGCGATCGCGGCCAGCACGCCCGTCAGCATGCCGAGGACGCTGCCGATCGTGCCCAGCAGCTGCGTCTGGGTGACGGCGGAGAACTTCTCGCCCGGATACCGCGTGCCGAGCGCGGCCACCACCCTGGCCTGGAGCGGCTCGATCTCGTCGGGCCCCGACGCGCCGACCGCGATGCCGTTGACCCTGGCGATGCCGAGCAGCCGCTGGGCCGTCGTCACCGGGATGTGCACCTCCTGGTCGCGGGCGACCCCGAAGGTCTGGCCCACCTTGGCGTAGACGCCGACCACGCGGAACCGCGCCCCGGCCACCGACACCTGACGGCCGACCGGGTCGACGTCCCCGAACAGCTTGTCGGCCACCTCCGAGCCGAGCACGGCCACCCTGCGGCGGGTGTCGACGTCGGTCTCGCTGAGGTGACGGCCCCTGCCGACGGGCCGGTCGAAGATGTTGGTCAGGTTCTGGTCGGTGCCGACGACGGTGACGAACGCCTCGGTGCGTCCGACCCGGACGGTCTCGCCCGACTGGAGCGAGACCGTCACCTTGGCCGGGTCGCCCACCACCCGCCTGACGTACGCCACGTCGGCCAGGTTCAGCCTGCTCTGCGTCGGCGCGGCCCCCACGCTGAGCTGGCCGGGCACGACCAGGATGATGTTGGTACCGAGGCCGGAGATCTCCCGCTCGATCGTGTCCTTCGCGCCGGTGCCGATGGCCACCAGCACCACCACGGCCAGCACGCCGATGATGACGCCGAGCATGGTCAGCACGCTGCGCAGCCGGTTGACCCGCAGCGCCTCCAGCGCCATCCCGAACGCCTCGCGCCCCCTCACCGCTGCTCTCCCGCCGTGTCCAGCTCGATCAGCCCGTCGCGGACGTGAATCTGCCGCCTGGCGTGCTGGGCGATCTCCGGCTCGTGCGTGACGAGCACGACCGCCACCCCGCTCTCGCTGTTGAGCCGGTCCAGCATGGCCATCACCTCGGCCCCGTTGCGGGTGTCGAGGTTGCCGGTCGGCTCGTCGGCGAGCAGCACCTTGGGCTCGCCCACCAGCGCCCTGGCGATCGCCACCCGTTGCTGCTCACCACCGGACATCTGCGAAGGACGGTGGTCCATCCGGTGCCCGAGCCCCACCGACTCCAGCGCGGCCCGCGCCCTGGCCCGCCGCTCGGCCTTGCCGACTCCCCGGTAGACCAGCGGCAGGGCCACGTTCTCCAGCGCGGACGTCCTGGCCAGCAAGTGGAAGGACTGGAAGACGAAGCCGATCGTCCGGTTGCGCAGCTCGGCCAGCTCCGTGTCGGACAGGCCGGACATCTCCACCCCGTTCACCCGCAGCACCCCCGAGGTGGGCCGGTCCAGGCAGCCGAGCAGGTGCATGAGCGTGGACTTGCCCGACCCCGACGGCCCGAGGATGGCCGCGAACTCGCCCTGGTCGATGCGGAGCGAGACGCCGCGCAGCGCCTCGACGGTGACCCCGTCGAGCTGGTAACGCCTGGTGAGGTCCACTGCCTCCAGGGCGGCGGTCATGGCAGGCGCTGGCCCTGCCGTACGGAGTCGGCGCCCTTGACCACGACGCGGTCGCCCACCGACAGGCCGTTCAGCACCTCGACCACCGCCTCGCCCTGGGCGCCGAGCTTGACCACGCGGCGCTGCGCAGTCCCGTTGCCGACCAGCCAGACGACGCTCTCACGCCCACTGGAGACGATCGCCGAGGCCGGGACGGCGACCGCGGCGGGCGACTCGCGGACGGTCAGCCGCGCCACGGCGCTCATGCCGGGCTTCGGGGTGGGAGCCTTGGCGCCGTCGTCGAAGGTGCCCGCGCCGAGCGTGAGCTGGACGGGGTAGCTGACGCCGCCCGTCGTGCCCTCCATCGGGGTGACGCCGACGCCCGTGACCTTCGCCGCGTAGCTCGCGCCCGGCACCGCGTCCAGCTCGACGGCCGCCTTGGTGCCCGGCTTGACCAGGAGCACGTCGGTCTCGTCGATGTCGGCGGCGAGCGTCAGCTTGGAGACGTCCGTGACGGTGACGATCGAGTCGCCCGCCGAGACCGGGACGCCCGCCGCTACCGGCGTGCCGCCCGTCCCCGAGCCGGTGGCGGGAAGCTGCTGCTGCGCGCCGCCGGGCAGCTGGCTGAGCAGTCCGTTCAGGCCGCCCGTGCCACCGCCGCCCGAGGCGTGGCCGAGCGTGACGACGCCGCCGAACGGCGCCCTGACCGTGAGCCCCTTCACCGTGCTCTCCGCGGCCTTCACCGCGGCCCTGGCCTGCGACGCGGACGCCGCCTGGAGGGAGCTCATCGACGAGGTCAGGCCGCTGAAGCCGCTCGTCACGCCGGACAGCACGCTGGTGATCGAGCGGTTGAGCTGGGCGGTGATCTGCGCCAGGGCCTTGGTCTGCGCCCTGTGCTGGGCCTGCGCCAGGTCGATGGCGCTGAGCAGCTGCTTGCGGGCCTGCGCGTCGCGGACCTTCCGCGCCTCCGCGCGGGCCCTGGCGAAGTGCACGGCCACCTTGCGGTCGAACGCCCGGCCGTCGAACGCCGCCAGCCGGACGTTCGGAACGCCGAGCGACGTCCGGGGAACCGCGGGAGGCTTGGCCGCCTGGCGGGCCTGCTTGAGCTGGGCCTCGGCCTGCGGCGAGCGGATGCGGGCCAGGATCTGGCCCTTGCGGACCTTGTCGCCGTCGCGCACGTACAGCTTGGCGATCGTGCCCTGGGCGGGCGAGCGCAGGGTCGCCGTGGCCCTGGCCCCGATCGTGGCGGGCGCCTCGACGACCTCGGTGACAGGGGCGCGGGTGACGTCGCCGAGCTGGACGGCGGCCGGCTGGTCGGCCGTGCATCCGGCGAGCGTTAGCAGGACGAGCAGCGGGGGTAAGCCGCGACGGAGCGTCACCCGACCCATCGTAGGGACAGCCCCATCCGCCCCACCCCACGAGCCCCCGACTGGCCACGCCACCAGGCGCAGCGGAACCCGCAGGAACGAGCCACGCCGTCGAGCGGGCTCGCCGGGCCAGCTCGTGGGGCCAGCTCGTGGGGCCAGCTCGTGGGGCCAGCTCGTGGGGCCAGCTCGTGGGACCAGCTCGTGGGACCAGCTCGTGGGACCAGCTCGTGGGACCAGCTCGTGGGCTCAGCCGGAGGCGAGTTCGCGGCCGCGGTCGCGGGCAGCCTCGATGGCGGCCAGGAAGGCGGCGCGGACGCTGTGCCGTTCCAGCTCGGCGATCGCGGCGATCGTGGTGCCGCCGGGCGAGGTGACGGCCTCGCGCAGGATCACCGGATGCTCCCCGGAGTCGCGCAGCATCACCGCGGCCCCGACGATCGACTGAGTGACCATGTCGAGCGCGGCGGCCCGCGGCATGCCGAGCAGGATGCCCGCGTCGACCATGGCCTCGACCAGGTAGAAGAAGTAGGCGGGGCCGCTGCCGGACAGCGCGGTGGCGGCGTCCTGCTGTGACTCGGGGATGCGCAGCACCTTGCCGACCGGCTTCAGCAGCGACTCGGCGTGCCTGAGGTGCTCCTCGCCCGCGTGCGCGCCTGCGGAGATCACGCTCATCGCCTCGTCGAAGCGGATCGGCGTGTTGGACATCACCCGGACCACCGGCACATCGGCGCCCAGCCGCTGCTCGACGAACCCGGTCGTGATACCCGCCGCAGCGGTGATCACCAGCCGATCGGCCGGGACGTAAGGACCGATCTCGGCCAGCAGCGTCGCCATGTCCTGCGGCTTGACTGCCAGGATCAGCGTGTCGGCGGTCTTGGCGGCCTCGGAGTTGGACACCGTCCGCACGCCGTACGTCTCGCGCAGCGCCTGCGCCCGCTCGGGCCTGCGTACCGTCGCCATGACGTCGCCCGGCTTGAACCCCGCCCGCAACAGCCCGGACAGCAGGGCCTCGCCCATCTTTCCGGCGCCCAGAATCGCGATCACGTCGCACCTCCCCCAAGCAGCCTACCGATGGCGACACCCCACCCCGACGCTGCGAACGCATCCTCGACGCCGACCACCCCGACGCCTTGACCACACAGCGCAACCTCGCGCGCTGGACTGGCAAGGTGAGTTGGCTGCGTTCGACCACGATTCCGGCGTCGACCTGGTGGATCCGGCAACCCGCGTCCCCGCCGCCCGTGCCGGTTTCGCCCAGGGCAAGCAGGAAGCGACCCGCGTGACTTTTCTCTGACAATTGCACGCCGCCCCCCTGGTCTGACGTGCGCAGTCGCGGCGGCCGGCCGGCAAGCCGGCTCCTCAAAGATCACGCATTGTTGATCCCCGGTTACGCCCCGCCCATCACTTGGTCGCCCGGATGCCTTCCGCCATTTTCTTCAGCTCGGCCGAGCCTCCGGCCCAGATGTAGCGGTCGATGCTGAAGAACAGCTTGACGGCCAAGCCGTCGCGGAGCTTCCAGGCCATTGCGAGCGTGCCCTTGTCCGTGTAGCGCGGTTCGATCTCGCCGTCTTCGGAGAGGGTAGCCAGTCGCGCCTGCTTGCCGTTGATGTCCACGCTCTCGGCCCCCTTCATGAGGAAACCGGCGGATCCTGGCGAGCCCCCGTGCCGCCTGGCTCTTCACGGTCCCGAGAGAGCAGCCGAGCAGGGCGGCGGTGTTCCATTCGGTCTGGTCCTCCCAGTAGCGCAGCACGAGCACGGCCCGCATCTTGGGCGGCAGCCTGCGTAACTCCCTGATGAGCGTGTCGCGCAGGTCGAGGTCCGGATCGTCGGCGGCGGTCTCCGGCGGCCGGGCGAAGGCGATCTCCTGAACGATCTTGCGCCGCCGCGCCTTGCTGATCGCCGCGTTCACGACGATCTTCCTCGCGTACGCCTCGGGGCTGCCGTGCCTGATCCGCGGCCAGTGCCGGTAGACCTTCTCCAGCGCGTGTTGCACCAGGTCCTCAGCGTCGTGCTCGGTCGCTCCGCAGACCAGGATCGCGGTGCGCAGCAGCGAGGTGCTCCGAGCGGCGAGGAAGTCGTCGAACGCCGCTTCGTCGTCATCTGTCATGAGTGAGGGTCCCCTTTCGCCCCTCCTCAACGCACGAGGCCCGCCCGAGGTTGAGTGGCAAGCTCCGCAAGGCACATCTTCACCTGCACTTCACGGGATCGATGCGGCATTCCACGCTGCTCGAGCTGGCCAGGGAGCAGAGGCTGCACCTGCCAGACGCGCTGGAGGAGAACTGACCGCCCAAGCCGCGGGCCACCGACGGAGCGCAGGTGGTTCAGCTTCCCCAGCGGCTGTACGACATCGCCAGGTCCGTGCTGACCCGGGTGCTGGTCATATCCGGCCGAGATTTCCCGCTTACCGTCCGGCCGATGTTTTCGGACGTGCTGAGCGGGCCGTACATCGCTCTCTGGGGACGCGCTGCGCTGATCCCCGGCGCCGTGTCCTCCCCCGGCACGGCACCGCCGACTCGGTCCTGCACGGATTCTCAACAGAAACTCAACTTCCGCCGTCCTAACGTGCTCGCACAACGTCCGGCACGACAAGGGAGGAAGAAGTCATGAGGGCGATCACCAAGCTCGGGACGGCGGTCGCGGCGGGAGCGTTCACGCTGGCGCTGTCCGCGGGGACGCCGGCCACGGCGGCGGCGAGTGCCACCGTCTCCGCCGCCCCGGTCTCCGCGCAGACCGTCACGGCCGCGTGGACACAAGCCGCCAGCCCGCGTCCCAGCATCCGGTGGCTGTGCGGCAAGCCGGTCATCAAGAAGCTGATCCCGGCGTGCACGAACGGCAGGTGGGAGCCCGTCACGATCAAGAAGATGCGCTGCGTGCAGGGACACGCGCCCTACGTGGGGTGGACGGGGCCGTCCAAGCTCGCCTACTGGGCGATGAAGTGCTTCAAGACGAGCGAGTGGGAGAAGTGGTGACCATCTCCCCGATGACCCGGCCGCTGTAGGCGGGCAGCACTCATCGGCTGACAACCCGCTGCCTTGGTGCGACCAAATGCCGGGCGGTTCACCGGCCGTCCCCGGCCCGGGCCGCCCTCACTCGCTGGACCGCCACCACACGGGCCGGCCAAGCCCGGTCCATGGCCGCTGTCGGGGCGTCGTCGGGAATCGGGGCCCGGCCAGGCCGGTGCGGGAGCTCGTGGCGGCGCCGTACCTCCCGCTCGAAGACCTCTTTGGGCTCGGTCATGATCCAGGCGGGCACGGGCGCCGCATCGGCGGCCTGCGAGGCCCACTGAGCGCCGATCTCGGCCTCCCCGGCAGTCGAGGGCCGGGAGGCGGTCTGGTCGCTTCCAGGGGTTTCGGTAGTATCGGCGAAATTTTCAACGGATACGCAGGTCAGAGCTGTGACTCGCGGAGTTGAACGGCGCGCGGTACTCGGCGGTAAATGGCGCGTTGGAGGTCCCGCTTGATGTACGGGATAAGGGATGAGGGTCGGGGCGTTCTCCGGTGAGGTAGCTCTGGATGGTTGGAGACAGCCAGGCAATGACCTCGTCGTCGGACATGGCCACCGCCGGCGGGAATCTCAGAATGTAGCGGCACAGCGCCATCCCGAGCATCTGGGAGGCCACCAGCGCCGCCCGGGTCGGCGCCTGGTCGGGGTCGCCGACCAGGTGGATGATGAGCGGTGCGAGCTGGGCCGCGAAGACGACACGGGTCCTCTCGGCTGCGGCTTCGTTGGTCACACCCGTGCGCAGGAGAATCTGCAGGGCGTCGTCGGCTTGCCAGCGAGTGAGGAAATGCCTGACCAGGGCGGTGCCCACCTGGTCTCGCGGAGTCGCGTTCAGATCGGGCAAGTCCAGGTCGAACTCGGCCGCGGCGGCGAAGAGCCTGTCCTTGTTGCCGAAGTAGCGCATCACCATCGAGGGATCGATGTTGGCGTCGGTGGCAATGGCTCTGATGGTGGCTTTCTCATACCCGTCGGTGGCGAAGCGCTCGCGGGCGGCGGCCAGGATGGCCGCCTTGGTGACTTCTGCCGATCTCCTCATGCCCACAAGTGTAGGCCAACACTTGTTGACTTCAGGACCGCGGCCAGCAATAGTTATGCCAACGGCTGTTGGCATAACTATTGAAGGGCCCAAAGATGTCCAAGACCGTGCTGGTCACCGGCGCCTCCACCGGAATCGGCCGGGCCACCGCCCTGCTGTTGGCGCACAAGGGGTTCACCGTCTATGCCGGAGTGCGCAAGGACGCCGACGGGGAAGCGCTCGGCCCCACCGTCACCCCGATCACGCTCGATGTCACCAACCCTGACCAGATCGTCGACGCCGTCGAGCGCATCGGCCGCCTGGACGCGCTGGTGAACAACGCCGGTATCGGCGTCACCGGACCGATGGAGTTCGCCCCGCTGGACGCGCTGCGTTGGCAGTACGAGGTCAACGTGTTCGGCCAGGTAGCGGTAACCCAGGCGATGCTGCCCCTGCTGCGCGCCGCACGCGGCCGCGTGGTCACCGTCGGCTCGGTGGGCAGCTGGATCACACTGCCCTTCGGTGGCCCGCTGTGCTCCTCCAAGCACGCCATCCGCTCGCTCAACGACGCGCTGCGCATGGAGGTCAAGCCGTGGGGGATCGAGGCGATCCTCATCGAGCCCGGCTCCATCCACACCGACGCGGTCGACAAGCTCGAAGGCGAGGTCGAGCCGCGCCTGGCCTCGCTCGGCGAGCAGGGCAGGCGACTGTACGGCGATGCCTACCAGACCATGGTCGCCGCCGGCCTCAAGCAGGAGCGCGCTGGCTCCAGCCCCGATGTGGTCGCTCGCGCCGTCCTGCACGCCCTGACCGCACGCCGCCCCCGCGTCCGCTACCCCGTGGGCAAGGGCTCCCGGCTGATGAGCACTCTCGGCCGCTGGCTACCCCAACGCGCACTCGACACTCTGCGCATGCGCGCACTCGGCCTGTCCTGAACACCCAGCGCTCCCTGAGGAGACCACAATGACGCAGCAGCAACTCGCCGGAGCTGACGGCCTCGCGCAACTCGACCCTGTCTTCGCGCAGATGGCCTTGAGCGCGGGCCATAACCTGTGGGGCCTGCCGAACCTGACCACGCGTGAGAAGGCCTTCATCTGCCTGACCGCCGACCTGTGCCACCCGCACCTGGGAACCCCGTTGGCCATGCACGTTCAAATGGCGTTGACCAGCGGGGTCGACCCCGAATCGATCAGGGAGCTCTATCGGCATCTGGCACCGTACGTGGGCTACCCCATCGTGGTTACCGCCTTTCAGCGCCTGACAGAGTTGGGCCTGCCCGAGGCGAGGGACCACCAGCCGCTGAGAGGCGGAGCGTTGGACGGCACGTTGGCCGGAGTCGTACAGAGCTTGAAAGCCGCCGCCCCGGGACTTGCCGCCTTCAGCGAGCAGCAACTCGCCCAGCGATGGGCTCGCCCCTACCTCAGCGTCCGCGAACGAGCGCTCGCATGCATGGTCGTTGATGTCTTCTACCAGACGCTCGAGGAGTCCTTCCAGCTCCACGCCCAGCTCGCCAGCGCCGCCGGAGCGAGCGAGGAGACCCTTCACGACCTTCTCCGCGGCGTAGCCGAATTCGGGCTCGCCCGCGCCTGGTCGGCCGCCCGACTCCTCAGGATTGACTGCTGAGAGACCGCGTTGGTCCTCGTGCAGATGTCGGTGAGCAAGGCGATCGCGATCCTCGACTCGGGGCATTACGAGCATCCAAACGAAAAGTCCTGTTAGCAGAGCCGCGCGGTGCGAGCGGTTGACCTCCACCGCTGTTACTCGCCAGCAACGGCGCAGTGCGCCCAATCTGTCCGGTGTAGCTTTTGGCGCTCGGCGCGCTGACTCGCAGCGCGAGAGGGTGCTCTGTCGGCCGGATGAATCCGGTCCGTCCTCCACAAGGCCGTCCCGGAAACGCATTTACGGGACGATCCAGTGGCCTCAGCCACCGACATCGCGCCACCCTGGCCTGACAAGCACCTGAGCCACGGTCGGTCCCGGACGAGGTCTACGCGCCGACCGTGGGCGAGTTTCTCTCCGGGTTCGCCGCGCTCCCGCCGTCCGCATTCGGGGATTCGCCCGTCGGGGGCCGATGCGATCGACGGCATCCGGGCCGCGCTTGAGTCCCGACTGGCCGAGCTGGAGAAGTCAGCTCAGCGTGGCCGCCTTGCGCAGCAGCACTGAGCGTTCGCGCTGGTTGGCGCACAGCCGGGCCGCCAGCTCCAGTTCGGCGCGCGCTTCCGGTCGCCGTCCGAGTCGAGCCAGCAGCTCACCGCGTACGGTCGGGATCAGATGCGAACCGTGGAGCCGGTCCGAGGCGATCAGCTCGTCCACGATGGCCAGGGCTTGCGCCGGGCCCGAGGCCATGGCAACGGCGACGGCCCGGTTGAGCTCGACCACCGGCGAGGGTGCGACCCGGCCGAGTGCCTCGTAGAGCACCACGATCCGGTCCCAGTCGGTCGCCTCCACCGACGGCGCCGACGCGTGGGTGGCGGCGATCGCGGCCTGCAGGCCGTAGGGGCCGAGGCCGCGAGTCGATGCCTTGGCCAGCGCGGCCAGCCCACGGCGGATCGCCGAGAAGTCCCACCGCCGCCGGTCCTGCTCGTCGAGCAGGACCGGCGAACCGTCCGGGCCGGTCCGGGCCGGGAAACGCGCGGCCGTCAGCTCGCACAACGCCAGCAGGCCGTGCACCTCCGGCTCGTCCGGCTGCAGCGCGGCCAGCGTACGGGCCAGCCGGATCGCCTCGTACGCGACGTCGGGGCGCAGCAGCCGATCGCCCGACGTGGCCGTCGACCCCTCGGTGAAGATCACGTAGAGGACGCTGAGCACGCCGCCCAGCCGCTCCCGGCGCTCGGCGGCCGGCGGCAGCTCGAACGGCACCCCGGCCGCCGCGATCGTCTTCTTGCCCCGAGTGATGCGGGCCTGCACGGTCGGCACGGGTACGAGGAACGCGCGGGCGATCTCCTCGCTGGACAGGCCGCCGACCACGCGCAGGGTCAGCGCCACCCGGGCCTCGGGGGAGAGCACCGGGTGGCAGCTGACGAACATCAGCGCCAGCACGTCGTCATCGATCTTGTCGGGATCGATTTCTTCGTCAGCCGCCGAGTCGACCGCCAGCAGGGCGTATCGGTTCTGGAGGGCGGTCCGGCGGCGGATCGCGTCGATCGCCCGCCGCCGGGCCGTGGCCATCAGCCAGCCGGCCGGATTGGCCGGAGAGGCGAGCGGCCACGACACCAGCGCCTCGGCCACCGCCTCCTGGGCCGCGTCCTCGGCCAGCCCGAAATCGCCGGTGAACCGGGTCAGCGCGGCGACGATCCGCGCCGACTCGATCCGCCAGACGGCCTCGACATCGGCCGTACCCATCAGATCTGGCCGTTGCTCTCGCGCCCGGCCCAGTCCTTGATGATCACTCGTCGACCTGCGGGACCTCGTTGCTCCCGGGCACCCGCCGGACCTCGATCTTGGAGCCGGGGGCCACCGGGACCCGCTTGGCCCACTCAACCGCCTCCTGTTTCGAGGCGACGTCGAGCAGGAAGAAGCCCCCGAACAGTTCCTTGGTCTCGCCGTACGGCCCGTCCGTGACCACCGGGGCCTCGCCGCTGAAGTCGACCACGACGCCCTGACCCGGATCGTCCAGCCCTTCCGCCGCGAGGAGAACGCCGGCCTTGGCCATCTCCTCGATGAACTGGCGGGTCATGGCCATCATCTCGTCGATGTTGGCCATCATGGCCGCGTTCGACTCGTCGGTGCCCCGCATGATCAGCAGGTACTTCGGCATCGCGTTCTCCTCGTCCGGCGGGGCCGCCTCTCGGCCCTCGCACCCACACGTCGAACGAGCGGCCCGCGGATCAACACGGCCCCGGAGAAATCTCTCGCCGCGACGCAGCCGATCCCTCCGACCCGCGTTTCGCCTGTCAGAGCGGCCCCTGAGCGATGGCTGAACGCGGACGCCCTGCTGATCAGAAAGCTTATCGTCGCATCTTTGGAAGGCGGCGACGCTCACACAGATCTGGGGAAAAGCATTCGGGACGCGCTCAGTGACTTCTTTCGGGGTCCCGGTTAGATCCAGCAGGTGGCCGTCGATATTGCGGAATCAGGTCAGCTTCTCGATCGAGGTCTTCACCGCCGACGCCGAGGAGGCGGTGGCGGACAAGTGGCTGGCCGCCCGGCGGCTCACCGACGCACCCCTGACAGTGGAGAAGCTGGAGATCGCCCTGCGCAAGTTCGGCGAGTGGCTCGCCGAGCATCATCCCGGCATCGTCTCCTATGCCGACGTCACCCGCGATCACTGCCTGGCCTGGGCCGAGTCGCTGGCGCAGACCCCCGCCGAGAAGACAGGCAAGCCACTGGGCCCGGTCACCCGAAACCAGCGCATCTCCGCGCTGTCCCTGATGTTCCGGGACGCCTCAGCCTGGGAGTATGACGACGTCCCCGGCTTTGCACCCATCACCCCGCGCGATGCGCCCAGGACACAACAGCGGATCCCGCGCTTCATCCCCGACCACGAACTCGACCTGGTGATGCCCGTCATTAACCAGATCACCTGCCCGTTCCAGCGGGCGGCACTGCTGATCGCCCGCTGGTCCGGAGCCCGCCGCGATGAGATCCGGCACCTGCCGGTCGACTGCCTCGACCACTACCCGGACGGAACCCCGCGGCTGCGGCTGCCCGGCCGCAAGGCCTACAAGGAGCGGATGGTCCCGCTGCACCAGGACGCCGCCGACGCGCTCCAGAGGCTCATCGAGCTGCGCCAGAACGGCCCGGAGCGTCCCTTCACCGACCCTCGCACCGGTGAGCAGGTCCGCTACCTGTTCATGAACCACGGCAAGCTGCTGTCGCTCTACTACCTGTTCAACACCCCGATCCAGCAAGCCTGCATGCAGGTCGGGCTGGTCGTCCCGGGCGGCAAGAAGAACGGCACCGGCGTCCGGGGCACCATCTCCGCCCACCGCTTCCGGCACACGGTCGACACCCAGCTCGCCGAGCGCGGCGCCAAGCTCCACACGATCATGAAGGTCCTCGGTCATTCCTCGGTCTCCATGGCGCTCGTCTACGCCCAGATCAGCGACCAGGAGGTCCTGCGCGACTACAAGTCCGTCCTGGCCCCCGGCGCGGTCATCGCCGGGCCGGCCGCGCTCGACGTGAAGTCCGGCGTCCTGCCCGAGGAAGCGGTGCACTGGCTGAAGACCAACTTCTTCAAGACCGAGCTCGAGCTCGGCCACTGCCTGCGTCTGCCCGCCGAGGGTCCATGCGAGCCGGCCCCGCTGTGGTATCGGGTGACTACGGAGGACTGAGCCTCGATGATGCTCCGGCGTGGAACCCTGGCCGCCGGTGCCCCCAGGGTTATCCCACCCATCTCGACCGTCGTGAGGTCGAGGTGGGGCAGGAACAACATGTCCAGGTTGTCGAGGATCTCGATCATCGGCAAATCTAGGCTTGCCATCAATCCCGGGCGTGATGTCGACATTGCGCCTGCCTTAGGGGTTCCGGACGGGGCGAGTCTCGTTTGTGTGTGGGGCGATAATTTGTCGAGGTGCTCGGGTGGCTGGACTTCTGGGTGACAAGCACCGGTTTGCTGTAGAGGTCGGCGACTGGGACGGCCAGGCGCTGCGCCGTGTGGACCTGTGGGCCGCCGGTCAGTGGTTGACGTGCGACGACAACATGGCCTATGTCAATCAGTTCCGCCACTACGTGGCGCGCACCGCAGCCGGGGTGCGCTCCGGACATGTTCCTGCCCGGCCCTTCGCCGAATTGTCTCCAGCGGCCACCCACCGGTGGCTCCTGGCCGAGATCATGGACGGCGAACAGGAGTATGAGCAGTTCGGATTCTTCGGCCGCTGGGGCTGGGGACCCACGACCGACAACGTGACATCGTTCCTCTGGCGCGATGAGGACGACTTGGTGATCACGTTGGAGTTCTGGCGCGAGGCGCACCTGCTCAAGCATCCTGAGCATGCAGGAACAGTCTTCGTGGCCGAACTCCCGGCTGTGGAGCTCGCTGGAATCCTGGAGGAGGCCGCCGCCATTCTCGGCGACGGCCAAGGTCTGCCCGTGGCCAGTGACTGAGTGCGGGGGCCAGATGCGGATGCCGGACCTCGGCAAGGCCGCCAACGACGCCCCCTTGACTTGTCCACATAACCACGCTCATCAACTTTGCGTTGTTCGACCTGGTCGGCAAGGCATTGACGCCCCGGATGCGGGACCTGACCCGCGTCACGCTGGTCCGCGACGACACGCCGACCGAGATCGGGAAGCGCTACCCGCACGCCGGGCCGCTGCTGGGCGTCCGGGCGAGCACAGTGGCGATGTTGCTGACCATGAGTAGTCCCCTCAATCCCGGATTGGCCCTCGACCGGGTGGGATGTTGTGGTTGAGACGGAAGATGTTCTCCGGGTCGTAGACGGCTTTAAGGCCGGTCAGCCGCCGGTAGTCCGTGGCGTTGTAGGCGGAGCGCACCTGAGTGGCGGCGTTCTCGCCGTTCATGAAGTTGAGGAACTGGCCGCCGGTGCTCCATGGCGCGATCGCCTCGAACATGCGCGCGTGCGCCGGCCGGATCTGGGTGATGTCGGCGCGTTCCAGCCGGGACACCACGTTGAACAGGTATCGCGCATCGCGGTTGCCGACGGCATTGTCCACGGCGGGCGGGTGGGCGAGCCTGCCGCCGAGGTGACGCAGTTCGACGATGTGCGGCACCGGCGCATGGGGGCCTGCCAGGTCGAGGATGGCTTGCACGGCAGTGGCGTCGAGTTCGCCGAGCATGGCCGTGCCCGACTCGACCGCACCCGGTGCGACGGGGTCGTTGTAGATCGACCCGGCTTCGGCATAGGCCAGCTCACCTAGGGTGTCTCTCATCGGGCCGATGGCCCGCAGCGGCGCCACCAGGCGCTCGCCGGCTCCGGGATCGCCGGCCGCGCAGGCGATGCGGATATGGACGGTGTGACGGCCGCGCAACGGCTCCGGGATCGCTGGAACGTCCGGCAGGGAGATCAGCGCGACCGAGGAGTTCATCGCCTCCGGCACTGTGGCCGCCCATTGCAGGTAGGTGCCGAACACATCGGCGGCCTTCTCAACGGGAAAGACCAGTACTCCGCCATACAGCGTGGTGACCGGCATCAGATCGATCTCCATTCCGGTCACCACGCCGAAGTTGTCCCGGCCGCCGCGCAGAGCCCAGAACAGGTCCGGCTCGCAGTCCCGGGTGACGTGCCGCAGGCGGCCGTCCGCCGTGACGACGTCGAGGCCGCGCACGTGGTCGGCGGCGTAACCGAAGGTCCGGGACAGCACGGCCAGGCCACCGCCGAGGGTGTAGGAGACCGCGCCCACGCGCGGGGCCGAACCGGACAGGGGTGCCAGCCCGGCCGGTGCCGCCCTGTGGATCACCTGATCCCAGCGTGTTCCCGCGGCCACCCATGCGGTGCCGGCATAGGCGTCCACTCGGACGGCGCTCATCCGCGCGGTGGTGATCAGCACTCCGCCCTCGGCGGCGACGGCCGCCGAGGCATGCCCGGTGCCCTGCACCGCCACCGGGAGCCCGCGGCCGCTCGCGTACGTCACCGCCACCTGCACGTCAGCGGGTCCGGCGGCGCCCACCACCAGGTCGGGACGATGCCGGCGGGCGGTCTGTCAACCGGCGCGTTCCTCGTCGTACCCCTCGTCGCGGGGCGCGAGTACCGGCCCCATCACCTGATCGGCCAGCCGGTTCATGATTCCTCCTTCTCGCCGCCGAGCCGGGTGGCCAGGAACCGGCCGGCACGCTCCAGCGCCGCTGCCGCCTCGGCCGATTCGTCGTCGAGCTGGAACACGTGCGGTTGACGCGGAACCACCTCCAACGTCACCGCGACCTCGTCGGCCCCGGCACGGCCGGCCAGCCGTACGGCGTCGTCCAGCAGGAGCTCGCTCGAGCCGACCTGGATCAGCAGGGGCGGCAGCCCGGTGAGATCGGCAAAGACCGGGCTCGCCTCAGGCGCCGCACCGTCACCGCCGGCGAGGTACCGATCGAAGAGCCACTCGAGATCGGCCGGAGCGAAGAACGGGTCCACCCCGTCCTTGGACCGCATGCTCGCGCCGCTGAGGGTCAGATCGACCGCCGGCGAGAACAGGACCGCCGCCGCCGGCATCGGCAGGCCCGCGTCCCGGGCGCGCATCATGGTGACGACAGCCAGAGCGGCACCGGCCGAGTCGCCCGCGACCACCAACCGCTGCGGGTCGACACCGGAGTCCAGCAACTCGCGGTAGGCCGCCAGGCAGTCATCGGGCGCGGCCGGGAACGCATGCTCGGGCGCCAGCCGGTAGTCGAGCGAGACCGCCCGGCCGTCCAAGTGCCGCAGCAGCGCGGCGGAGACGTGGGCGGTGACACGCGCCGACCCGACCACGAACCCGCCGCCGTGGAGATACAGCAGCACGTCCTCGCCCGCCGTGCTGGGCGCCGCCCTCCGCAGCTCCAGTGCCGACCGCCCGCCGAGTGTCGTCGCCGACGAGTCGACGTCCGCAGGCAAGGGCCGGGTGAACATCGCCGCGAACTGCTCGCGCCGTTCGGCAATGCTGGGCATTTCGTCCCCCAGAAATTAGTCAAGCTCCCTAACAGTCAGGTGACCTTACCACCATGCCGGCTAATATTGTCAAGCAGCCTGACGAACTCGCCTGAAAGAAGGACCGCACGACTATGACGACGCGTTCAGGAACGCGGCAGCGGCGACATGAGCCGAAGCTGCCACTCCCCACCCTGCTCACACAGGTCAGGGATATTGCGCTCGAGGGACTTCACCAGCAGCTGGCCGACGAAGGGTTCGAGGGAATCCGGTATGTCCACGGCTCGGTCTTCCGGTACATCGACGCCGAAGGTTCGCGGCTGACCACGCTCGCCGAACGCTCCGGACTCACCAAGCAGGCGATCGGCGAACTTGTCGGCGAACTAGAGGATCACGGTTACCTCGAGCGGGTCGCCGACGAGGCCGACCGCCGCGCGAAGATCATCCGGCTCACTGACCAAGGCAGGATGGCCCAGGCCGCAGCCGCCCGGATCCTCGCGGACGTCGAGCAGCGATGGTCTCGGCTTCTCGGTAGGGACCAGGTCACCATGCTGCGGCGCGCTCTGGAACAGGTCATCGCCCTCGAAGCGGTTGGCACTCCGACCGCGTCCCCCCCGCAGTAGGCGTGCCGGCACGGCGCCGGGTGTACTGCGCCGGGGTGTACGGGTGGATCGCCGGGTCGGCGTGCTGCCGCGACCCCGGCATGGACACGCCCCCCCAGACCGCAGCCCGCCGCGCCCACGGTGCGAAGGGTCCAACAAACGACCGTTTGCAAGACCCATCTACCGGTCGGGCGTTCACCCGGCTAACGCGCGAGGCCTTGGTGCGACGCCTTGCCGCGGGCTCAGGCCGGTGGCGCCCCCTCAGGACCGGCTCAGCAGGGACCGGGCGAAGACGGCCAGGTTGCGGGGCCGCTCGGCCAGGCGTCGCATCAGGTACGGGTACCAGTCGGACCCGTACGGCACGTAGACCCGCACCTGCGCGCCGAGCGCCGCCAGGCGGCGCTGCTCGTCCGGCCGGACGCCGTACAGCATCTGGTATTCGAAGGCCGTCGCGTCGCGCCCGCTCAGCACGGCCAGCGCGGACGCGATCTCCACCAGCCTCGGGTCGTGCGTGGCCACCATGGGGTAGCCGGTGCCCGCCATCAGCGCCTTCAGGCACCGGACGTACGAGCGGTCGACGTCGGCGGCCGAGCCGTAACCGCCGGGCGCGGTGTAGGCACCCTTGCACAACCGCACCCTCGCGCCGTCGAGCTTCCGGCAGCGCTCCTCCGAGTCGGGCAGGTACGCCTGGACGACGACGGCCACGTCCGGGTGCTCCTTGCGCAGCGTGGCGTGGACCGAGTGCAGCCCGTTGATCGTGTCGTGCTCCTCCGCGTCGAGCGTGAGCGTGACGCCCCGGACGGAGGCCGCCTCGCAGACGGTTGCCGCGTTGTCGAGCGCGAGCTGCTCCGACAGCCGCAGGCCCAGCGCGGTGAGCTTGACCGACACGTCGGCCCCGGCGGGCAGGCGGTCGAGCAGCGCCAGGTACGCCCGGACGGCGCCCTCGGCCTTGGCCCGGTCGGTGACGTCCTCGCCGAGGTGGTCGACGGTGACGAGCAGGCCCTCGCGGGCCAGCTCGGCCACGACGGCGTGCACGTCGTCGGCGACGTAGCGCCTGACCACGTCCCTGGTGAGCGGCGAGGTGGACACGACGCGCTCCGCGCGTTCGTTCCTGGCGACGGCGAGCATGGCCTGACGAAGCACGTCCCAACCCTAGCCGTCCCGGCGGGACGACGGCTCTATCTGGACGCCGAATCAGTCCACTCGGCGTGCTCGACCCGACGGTCCCTGGCGGCGTGCTGAACCGGGCGGCGGTCGCGTCCGTCGTAGAAGTATGCGGACTATGACAGCGACTCTTCTCGCCGGATGCCTGGCGCTCGCGACGAGCTGCGGGGCCGATGCCGCCGCCGGGCAGGGCGCGGCGTCCTCCGGTCCTGCGACGTCCGTGGTCGCGACCCCGGTGACGACGACGCCCACCACCGGGCCCAAGGGACCGGAGCCGGTCAAGCCCACGGGTGAGACGATCAACACCCACAAGGTCCGCTGGACCAAGGCCAAGCCGATCGCGAACGGTCGCAAGATCGCGCTGACCTGGTGGTCAGGTGTGGCCCCGTGCACCGTCCTGGGCCGGGTCAAGGTCAAGGAGACGCCGAAGCAGGTGACGATCACCCTGTACGAGGGCACCGCCCCGAAGGCGAAGAACGTCTCCTGCATCATGATCGCCATCGAGAAGACCACGACGGTCACCCTCAAGTCCCCCCTCGGCAAGCGCAAGCTCGTCGACGGCGCCAAGCCCTGACGTCCTTTCGATCCGGGCCGCGCTTCCCTAGGCCCGCCCAGGGCGGCCCTGCCAAGCCCACGCCTGGCCGCCCTTCCAAGCCCGCCCCCGCACCGCCTGCCCATGCACGCCCCAGGCTCGTAACCCCCCGAAATTCGACCTGTCCGGGATCGGACATGGCACGTGACAACTGATCGATTTACTGCGATACATCGATCAGGCCCAAGGCGGCGGGGGCGCCACGGGTGACGCTGCGCTTACCTGGGGGTAACCGTGAGTCGGCTTGGCAGCGCCCTGGCATCGATCCTTCTCCTGACCGTCGGCCTGGTGGTCCTGGCGAGCCCGGCGGCCCAGGCGCTGCCCGGCGCCTTCCAGAAACAGACGGTCTTCAGCGGCCTGAACCACCCCACCAACCTGGAGTTCTCCAGTGACGGACGAGTCTTCGTCGCTGAGAAGAGCGGCCTGATCAAGGTCTTCGACTCCCTCACGGACACCACCCCGTCCGTCTACGCGGACCTGCGCACCCAGGTGCACAACTTCTGGGACCGGGGCCTGCTTGGCATGGCGCTGCACCCGAACTTCCCGGCGGACCCGCGGCTGTACGTCCTGTACTCCTACGACGCGGTTCCGGGCGGGGTGGCGCCGCGCTGGGGCACGGCGGGCGCCACCGACGACCCGTGCCCGACCCCGCCGGGACCGACGGGGGACGGCTGCCTGATCACCGGCCGTCTGTCGGTCATCTCGCCCACGGGCGCGGAAACGCCGCTGATCACCGACTGGTGCCAGCAGCACCCCAGCCACTCGATCGGCGATCTGCAGTTCGGCCCGGACGGCATGCTCTACGCCTCGGGCGGCGACGGCGCCAGCTTCAACTTCGCCGACTACGGCCAGGACAATCTGACCAGCTCGGACGTCACCCCTGACAACCCGTGCGGCGACCCGCCGTCGCCCGTCGGCACCGCCCTGTCGCCTCCCGCCGCGGAGGGCGGCGCACTCCGCGCCCAGGACGTGCGCACGTCCGGCGACCCAGCCGGCCTGGACGGCACCCTGATCCGCATAAATCCGGATACGGGGGCTGCTGCGGCCGGCAATCCGAACGCCGGCAGCACCGACCCCAACGTCGCCAGGATCGTCGCCCACGGCCTGCGCAACCCGTTCCGCATCACGAACCGGCCGGGCTCGCCGGAGATCTGGCTGTCGGAGGTCGGCTGGAACACCTTCGAGGAGATCAACCGGGTAGCCAGCCCCACGTCCGCGGTCTCCAACTTCGGCTGGCCCTGCTACGAGGGCCCCGGCAGGCAGGGCGGCTACGACAACCTCAACCTGACGCTGTGCGAGAACCTCTATGCGGCCGGGGCCGGGGCGAACGTGCAGCCGTTCTTCTCCTGGAACCACAGCACCCAGCCCGCCCCGAACGACCCCTGCCCGGCGGGCGGCTCGTCGGCGAGCGGCGTGGCGTTCTACACCGGCGGCGCCTACCCGGACTCCTACGACGGCGCGCTGTTCCTGTCGGACTACAGCCGCTCCTGCATCTGGGTGATGACCGCGGGCCCGACGGGCCTTCCCGACCCGGCGACCATCAGGAACTTCGACTCCGGCATCGGCGCGACGGAGCTGGAGATCGGCCCGGGCGGCGACCTGTTCGCGGTGGACTACAACAACGGCACCGTCGTCCGCTACCTCTACAACAACACCCCGCCGACCGCGGTGATCGGCGCGAGCACCACCTCGGGCACCGCCCCGCTGGCGGTGAGCTTCTCCGCGACGGGCTCGACGGACGCCGACGGCGACTCGCTCAGCTACGCCTGGGACCTGGACGGCGACGGCGAACTGGACGACTCGACCTCGGCCTCGCCGTCGTTCACCTACGCCCAGCCGGGCTCCTACGTGGTACGGCTGCGGGCCAGCGACGGCAAGGGCGGCCAGGGTGACGCGTCCGTCACGGTCAACGTGAACAACACCGCGCCGACGGCCACGATCAACTCCCCCACGGCCACCACGACCTGGGCGGTCGGGCAGACGATCACCTTCTCGGGCACGGGCACGGACGCCCAGGACGGCACCGTCCCTGGCGCACGGATGAAGTGGACGCTGGTGCTGCACCACTGCCCGAGCACCTGCCACGAGCACGAGATCACCACGTTCACCGGGGCGAGCGGCTCGTTCCAGGCCCCGGACCACGACTACCCCTCGCACCTGGAGCTGCGCCTCACGGTGACGGACACGCAGGGCCTGACCGACACCAAGAGCGTGCTCCTGCAGCCGAGGACGGTGAACCTGACCTTCCAGTCCACCCCGCCGGGCCTGCAGCTCGGGTTCAACAGCGAGCAGACGACCACGCCGTTCACCCGGACGGTCATCGTGGGGTCGAGCAACTCGATCTCGGCACCGTCGCCGCAGACGTCGTCAGGGCAGAGCCTGACGTTCGGCTCGTGGTCGGACGGCGGCGCGGCCAGCCACAACATCACGGCCCCGGCCTCGGCGGCGACCTATACGGCGACGTACGCGCCCACGTCGGGAGGCGCGGGACTGGTGGCGGCGTACGCGATGAACGAGGGCACCGGCACCACCGTGGCCGACTCCTCCGGCAGCAACAACAACGGCACCACCAGCAACACCACCTGGACCAACAGCGGCAAATACGGCAAAGCCCTGTCATTCAACGGCACCAACGCCTGGATCACCATCGCCAACAGCCCCAGCCTCCAACTCAACACCCTCACCCTGGAAGCCTGGGTCAACCCCACCACCACCGGCGGCTACCACACCATCCTCACCAAAGAACACGCCAGCGGCCTGTCCTACACCCTCTACTCCTCAGCCGACAACTAC